>JAFUBJ010000302.1 GCA_017460265.1 Atopobiaceae bacterium
CCGCAGCAACGCCAACCTGTACGTCGGTGGACGACGTGTGCGGTTTGGGGGGAGCCCCCGGGCCGCACAGCGTGCGGTTTGGGGGCTACCCCCAAACCGCACGGACACCAACGTTAACCCAAAAGCAAGGAGTAAAGCATGGCAGACAACAACGAGTTCTCCCTGATGGTTCCCGACGTCGAGCAGCTGACCGAGGAGGTCGAGGCAAAGCTTGAGGTGAGCGAGGCCCAGAAGGACGCCAATGCCACCGCCATGGAGCGCCAGGCCGACGCCATCATGAACATCGACCTGACCGACATCGAGAGCCGCGACAAGGCCCGCGCGGCCATCGAACAGCTGGGCGCGGGCACCACGGCGCTTTCCGCCTCGCAGAGCCGCATGACGGCAACCTCGCTGCGCTCGCTTGCCGAGGAGGGCGCGGGCGGCAAGGAGATCGCGTCCAACCTATCCGACCTGGCCATCCGCATGCGAAAGCTCGACCCCTCAAAGGTCGACTTTGCACGCAAGGGCCTGCTCTCAAAGCTGCATGACCCCGTCGAGCGCTACTTCGAGCAGTTCAAGAGCGCCCGCACCGAGATCGAGGCCGTCATGGTGAGCCTCAAGCACGGACGCGACACGCTCGCCTCCGACAACGTGGAGCTCGAGCGCCAGGAGGTCACCCTGCTCAAGGACTCCCAGACCCTCGCCAAGGAGCTTGACGTGGCCAACCAGCTCGAGGTGGCCCTGACCGACGCCATCGACCGCGCCGAGGCCGAGGGCGTCGATCCCGAGAAGGTGCGCTTCGTGCGCCAGGAGATCCTTTTCCCGCTCGAGCAGAAGCGCCAGGACCTCCAGACGCTTCTGGCCGTCAACCAGCAGGGCATCGTGGCCATGTCGGTCCTGCGCGAGAACAACCGCGCCCTCATGACCAACATCGACCGCACGAGCCAGATCAGCCTGCGCGCGCTCGACACCGGCGTGATGATCCAGCGTGCCCTCCACGACCAGCAGGCGCAGATGGAGAAGGTCAAGATGGTGGGCGAGGTCACCGAGTCCATCATTCGCGGAAACGCCGAGGCGCTGCACACCCAGGGCGCCGAGATCCAGCGCCAGTCGAGCGAGGCCATGATCGACCCCGAGGTCATCAAGGAGTCCTTCGAGCAGGTGTTTGCCGCGCTCGAGGAGGGTGACGCCTATCGCGACGCCGCCATCCCGCGCATGCAGGCTACCATCGCCGAGCTGCAGTCCATCACCGACAAGGGCCAGGAGCGCCTGAATCGCCTTGCCCAGGCAGGGCGTCTCTCGCTCACCGACGGCAAGTAACAGCGCGAATCAGAGAGTGCGATACTCTTTACATACGCCTGATTGTGGCCGCAGCGGATGTATCCCCTGCGGCCATTTCAGTGTCGGCCCTGACGATTTTCAGGAAACGAAAAGCCTTGTTTCACCGACGTGAGTTTTTGCATCCTTGGGAAATGCCGCGCAGGGGAGGGGTACATTCTGTGATGCAGGGTCACGACAAGCACGTGGCCACTATCCAACACGAGGTGATGAATCATGTCTGACGACCAGACGAACTTCCAAGAGAACGTTCCTGCCTCAAACGACCAGGAGAAAGAGGAGGCCGTCCGCTCGCTTGGCGAGACCGAGTCGAGCGTGCAGCCCACTCAGGTGAGCGCTGCGGCAGCCCAATACGTCCAGCAGAGCGTGCCGACACCTCAGGCGTCCCAGCAGCCCTATCAAGACCAGGCGCAGGGCGTGCCCGCGCAGCAGCCCTACCAAGGAACCTACCAGCAGGCGCAGGGGCGTCCGGTCAATCCGTATGTCCAGCAGCAGCAATACGCGCAGGCGCGGCAGGCGCAGCCGACCCAGCAGTCGCAGCCCGCTCAGCACTACCAGCAGGGCTATCAGCAGCAGTACCAGCGCTCCTATCAGCAGGTGCCGCAGCAGTCCTACATCCCGCAGCAGAACACCAAGCCTGTGGACGAGAAGACCTCCAAGAGCGGCCTGAGGTCTGCCCTCTTTGGCCTGGCGGGCGGCGCCATCGGAGCCCTTGCCGTGAGCCTTGTGCTCCAGGGGGCAAGCGCTATCGCCGGCACGCACAACCTCACGCAGACGCAGGCGCAGTCGAGCTCCGTCGGCCAGACCATCTCCATCAACCCCAACGACCAGGACATCACGATTGCCCAGGCAGTCGCTGCCAAGGCGCTGCCCTCCGTCGTGTCGGTCTACGTCAGCTCCGACGAGGGCGAGGGCCTGGGCTCCGGCGTCATTCTTGACACGGACGGCAACATCTTGACCAACTGGCACGTTGCCGGTGACGCAACCGCCATCAGCGTGACCATTGCCGGAAAGAACTACGAGGCCACGCTGGTTGGCGGCGACGCGTCCTCTGACCTTGCCGTCGTGCATGCCGACCTTCAGGGTGACACGGTGACCCCCATGGAGATTGGTGACTCCGACTCGCTCGTGGTGGGCGACTGGGTCATGACCATCGGCAGCCCCTTTGGCCTTGACCAGTCCGTCTCTGCCGGCATCGTGAGCTCGCTTGCCCGCAACGAGCTCATGCAGTCCACATACGGCACCACCATCTATGCCAACCTCATCCAGACCGACGCGTCCATCAACCCGGGCAACTCCGGCGGCGCGCTGGTGAACTCCAAGGGCCAGCTCGTGGGCGTCTCGACGCTCTTCTCGTCCGACACCCAGAGCTTTGCCGGCATTGGCTTTGCCATCCCCGGCAACTATGCGATCGAGATTGCCAACAAGATCATTGCTGGCGAGCAGGTCACCCACGCCTACATCGGCCTGTCCATGCAGACGGTGACGTCCCAGAACGCCGAGGCCAACAACCTCTCGGTCAATCAGGGCGCCTACGTGGCCGAGGTCACCGAGGGAAGCCCCGCCGCGGCTGCGGGCATCCAGAAGGGCGACATCGTCATCGCCATGGGCGGTCAGCAGATCACCTCGGCAGACGGCATGATCTTGGCAGTGCGTTCCCATGCCATTGGCGAGACGGTCTCGGTGACGGTCATGCGCGGCACCGAGGAGATGACCTTTGACGTGACGCTCGGTTCCGACGAGCAGCTGCAGGCCCTCCAGCAGCAACAGCTTGAAGAGCAGCAGCGCCAGCGCGAGCAGTACCAGTTCAACCCCTATGGCGACGGTTACGGCAACGGCAACGGCGATGGTACGGTCGAGGACTACGACCAGTTCTTCGAGGACCTCTACGACTACTTCTACAACAACAACCACGGTGGTTCGTGGGAGCAGTAACGCCAGTCCCACGCTGAGGAAGCCTTGTGCAGGCGCCCCTCACCTTCCTACGGCGGAAGGAGAGGGGCGCCTTCTTGTGTGGCCAGGGCCTGATGGTCCATATCCTCGTGCAAAGGCTCCGCGCATTGTGCTAAGCTTACCGCTTAGGCAATGACGGAGAGGTTTGCCCGTCGCGTCGCCCAAGGACAAGAGAGGGGGCCCACCGGCTGAGAGGTTCCTACGAGGGCTGACAGGCAGAGTTCACTCCACCAGCCGCGACCTGAACGGACGCCACGGCGTCTCAGTAGGCAAGCCGTCCGCCCCACGGCACGGGGCTCAACGAGTGGTCGCTCGCGAGAGAAAACGCGCACGGCAATCAAGGTGGTACCGCGGAGACATCCGTCCTTGGGCAGGTAGGCTCATGGGCGGTTTTTTTGTTTGAAGGGAGACATGCAATGGCAATGGCTGACGACCTCAAGGCAATTGGGGCGCAGGTAGCAGAACAGGTGGCGACGCTCAGCAGCATGGAGGAGCTCGAGAAGCTGCGCGTGAGCGTCACGGGCAAGAAGGGCCAGCTCACCTCCATCATGCGTATGATGGGCAAGCTTGCCCCGGAGGAGCGTCCCGCCATGGGCCAGCTCGCCAACACGGTCCGCGCCAACGTTGAGGAGGCCATCAAGCAGCGCCAGCTCGAGCTGGGCCGCGAGATGCTCGAGCGCAAGATGGCTGCCGAGGCCGTGGACGTCACGCTGCCTGGCCGCGGGCTCTCCCTGGGCACGCAGCACCTCATCACGCAGATCCGCGAGGAGATCGAGGACATCTTCTGCGGCTTGGGCTACATCGTGGCAGACGGCCCCTACGTGGAGACCACCTGGTACAACTTCACGGCGCTGAACGCCCCGGCTGATCACCCCAGCCGCTCCGCGCGCGACTCCTTCTATGTGGTGGACAACGCGCCCGAGGGCAAGGAGCCCCTGGTGCTGGGTGACTCCGACGTGCTGCTGCGCACGCAGACCTCGGGCATGCAGGTCCACTACATGGAGCAGAACAAGCCGCCCATCTACATGATCTGCCCGGGCACGGTCTTCCGTCCGGACACGGCTGATGCCAACCACCTCCCGCAGTTCAACCAGGTGGAGGGCCTCGTGGTTGACGAGGGCATCACCTTTGGCGACCTCAAGGGCACGCTCGACTACTTCACCCGCGAGATCTTTGGCAAGGACCGCGCCACGCGCTACCGCCCGCACTTCTTCCCGTTTACCGAGCCCAGCTGCGAGGTTGACGTGAGCTGCGGCGTGTGTCACGGCGAAGGCTGCCGCTTCTGCAAGAACACCGGCTGGCTCGAGATCCTGGGCTGCGGCATGGTCGACCCCAATGTGCTGGAGAACTGCGGCATCGACTCCGAGAAGTACACCGGCTTTGCCTTCGGCATTGGCGTGGAGCGCGTCGCGGCGCTTCGCTACGACCTGCCCGATCTGCGCATGCTCATGGAAGGCGACATGCGCTTCCTGCGTCAGTTCTAGGCAAAGGCAATCCCGATTCCTGCGTGCAGAAAGGCAAATCAAATGCGCGTTTCATATGAGTGGCTCAAAGAGATGGTCGACGTTCCGGAGGATCCACAGGCCCTTGTCGCCGAGTTCGTGCGCACGGGCACCGAGGTGGAGGCCGTCGACAAGGTTGGTGCCGACCTCGCCCACGTGGTGACTGGCCAGGTCGTGTCCAAGGAGCCGCATCCCGATTCTGACCACATGTGGCTCTGCAAGGTAAGCGTCGGCGAGAAGAACGTCGACAAGGACGGCAACCCCGAGCCGCTGCAGATTGTCTGCGGCGCCCAGAACTTCGAGCAGGGCGACAAGATCGTCGTCGCCATGATTGGCGCGGTGCTGCCCGGCGGCTTCGAGATCAAGAAGAGCAAGCTCCGCGGCGTCGAGTCCTGCGGAATGAACTGCTCGGCTCGCGAGCTGGGTCTTGGTGACGACCACTCCGGCATCATGATCCTGCCGGCCGACGCCCCGGTAGGCATGGACTTCACCGACTACAAGGGCATGAGCGACACCGTCATCGACTGCGAGATGACTCCCAACCGTCCCGACTGCCTGTCGATGACCGGCGTTGCCGTCGAGGTCTCGGCCATGCTCGACGAGGACACCCACTTCGACCTCCCCAAGATCCAGAAGGAGGAGGGCACGCCCACGGCCGAGCTGGTGGACGTGACCATCGACGACCCCGAGCGCTGCCCGCGCTACACCGCTCGCGTGATGCGCGGCGTCAAGATCGGCCCGAGCCCCGACTGGCTGGCCAAGCGCGTCATGGCTGCCGGAGCCCGCACCATCAACAACGTGGTGGACGTCACCAACTACGTGATGATCCTGACCGGACAGCCGCTGCACGCCTTGGACCTTGGCAAGCTCACCGAGGTCGACGGCAAGCGCCACATCGTGGTGCGTGCCGCGCGCGAGGGCGAGGTGCTGACCACCCTGGACGGCCAGGATCGCACGCTGACCCCCGAGAACACCGTCATCTCCGACGGATACGACCGTGCTGTGGCGCTGGCCGGCGTCATGGGCGGC
>JAFUBJ010000303.1 GCA_017460265.1 Atopobiaceae bacterium
ACGAGACAATCGCCGCATTTAAGGGACTGTGTAATCGCGTTTCTCAATTTGAGATTGACGATGCTCAACTCTATGAGGCTGCTGCCTTCAGCCAAGGATACCCCTACCTCATTCAGCTGGTTGGCTATCACTTGGTTGAGCTGGCGGATGCGGAATACCCAGTTGGGGTAGCCAAGATTACTATGCAGGATATTTATGTCATCCAGGACGAGGTCTATGCCACCTATCGTGACAACGTGCTTATGCCATCGACAGGTACGCTCAAAGGTGAAGGCCGCGCCTACCTTGCGGCGATGGCAAAGACCATGGATGAGGAAGGGGTTGCATCGACGGGAGATGTGGCCGCAGAACTTGGCAAAACTACCACCCAACTGAGTTCATGCAGGCAGAACCTTATCGAACGACGCCTTGTTATTCCCGTCGGATACGGAAAGGTGCGATTTGGGCTTCCTCATCTTTCTCGCTTTGCTGTCGAGCGGGTTGAGACCGTTCAGAAGACGCGGGCAGGGGAGTGGCCAATTAAATAGGAATCTGAACGCCAAAGCAATCAGTAGAGTATGTCCTATGCTGTACATCTCACTTTGGTGATACGCCTTTTTTGTGCCGTTTTGTTGCTGCGCGAATTCGTGCGTTAGTGACGCGTGCCCCAGTCGGGCTCGCCGGCCACGTAGGCGTGAAGACCGCTTCTGATGTGCTCGGTGACGGCGTCAAAGGTCGAGACAAAAAAGGCCTCGTCAAGCATGGAATACGCGGGCGTCCCTTCGATGTGGCGCTCGGCGTTGTCCTTGATGATCCGCTCCATGGACGCCTGCGTCCTGCGCATGTCCTCGTCATCCAACTCATACTGGGTGAATGCTGCGCACTGGCTCAGAACTTCGGGCGTGACTTGCGGTGCACGCGAGATGTCGAGCGTGCGTCCAAAGAGGTCAAAGTCGCCTTGCTTTCGGATGCGGGTCTTTTCGCCAGGCTTGATGCCATGAGCCGCAATGAAGGCGTTGTTGTGCTTGTTGTAGTCGTGGTCCGCCACAAGGTGCGCCCAAGCGCCAAGGACCAGGTCGCTCACGTGCCCTTCCGGGTCAGGTCCTGCGTACCTCTCGGCAAACTCCCAGTAGCGCGGTTCGGGGACAAAGGTCGGGTCGGCAAAGTGGGTCTCTTTGTAGGGAATCTTGTGCGAGACGTCGGGCACCATGTAGCCCACGTAGATGTCGGGCAACAGGTTTCCCAGCAAGAAGGCATCAACGCAACGTATGCCCAGGGCATCGGGCGCCTCTTGGGCAAGCAGCCTCTCGGCATGTGCAGTATGTATGTTCCAGCTTGGCATGCAGGCTATGGTAGCACGGTTTTGCGTAATACAGCAGAGGCTATCGTGGCCAAAGCTGAATTAGTGTACCCTTTGCGGCGATCATTCGGGCTCTCAAAAATGGAGTCCGAATAGTTCCGGTAAAGGGTACGCTATCCGCCCTAGGTCACGGCTGCCGTCCTGACAAAACCACGCCAAAGCGCCCAATGCGCTACACTTACCAAACTGGCGCGACGAGAGGAGCCCGATGGACGACTATCGCATAGAGCACGACTCGATGGGCGAGATGCGCGTTCCCGCCAACGCCTTGTGGGGTGCGCAGACGCAACGCAGCCTCGAGAACTTTCCCATAGGGGACGAGACCATGCCCGCAGAGATTGTCCGTGCCTTTGCCATCCTCAAGAAGGCGGCCGCACAGGCTAACGTCGAGTTGGGCGTGCTGGACGAGCACATCGGTGCACTCATTGCCGATGCCTGCGACGAGCTGCTCGCCGGAAAGCTTGACGGCAACTTCCCGCTCAAGGTCTGGCAGACCGGTAGCGGCACCCAGTCAAACATGAACGTGAACGAGGTCATCGCCACGCGTGCCAACCAGCTTGCGGCCGAGCGCGGTGTGGCGCTTGCCACGCCCGTTCACCCCAACGATCACGTCAACCGCTCCCAAAGCTCCAACGACACCTTCCCCACGGCCATGCACATAGCCGCCGTGCTCGCACTCACCACGCGCGTGATTCCCGCAGCTCAGGCCCTCATCGCCGAACTCGAGCGCCTGGAGCGCGAGAACGAGGGCATCGTGAAGAGCGGCCGCACGCACCTGCAGGACGCCGTGCCCATTGCCTTTTCCCAGGAGATCTCTGGCTGGCGTGGCCTCGTCGAGGCCGCCCGCGACGACATCCTCCTGGCTGCCGAGCCGCTGCGGCTCCTGGCGCTGGGCGGCACGGCCGTGGGCACTGGCCTCAACGCGCCGCCCGCCTTCGATGCGCTCGTGGCGTCCAAGGTGGAGAAGCTCACGGGCGAGTTCTTCCTCACCGACCCCAACAAATTCCACGCGCTCACGGGCAAGGACGCGATGGCCTTTAGCCACGGAGCCCTCAAGGTGCTCGCGGCAAATCTCATGAAGATTGCCAACGACGTGCGTTGGCTGGCTTCGGGCCCGCGCCTAGGCCTGGGCGAGATTCGCATCCCCGAGAACGAGCCGGGTAGCTCCATCATGCCGGGCAAGGTCAATCCCACCCAGTGCGAAGCCGTCACCATGGTGGCCGTGCAGGTGATGGGAAACGACGCGGCCATCGGCTTCGCGGCAAGTCAGGGCAACTTCGAGCTCAATGTGTTCATGCCTGTCATTGCCTACAACTGGCTGCAGAGCGCGCGGCTGCTTGCGGACTGCATGGACTCCTTCCGCGAGCGCTGCGTCTCGGGCATCGTTGCCGACCGGCAGAAGATGCACGACAACCTGCACAACTCCCTCATGCTGGTCACGTGTCTGAACCCCTACATTGGCTACGAGAATGCCGCACGCGTGGCGCACAAGGCCTTTGACGAGGGCATCAGCCTGCGCGAGGCATGCGTGGGCCTGGGTTACCTCACGGAAGAGCGCTTTGACGAGGTATTCAACCCCGAACAGATGGTGTAATCACGACGCGCCTGACCGCGGGCGCAGAACAGGAGGGACGTATGTCTTGGTACGAGGACTCCGTTGCCTATCAGATCTATCCGCTCGGCCTGACCGGTGCTCCGTATGAGAACGACGGTGTGCTTGAGCATCGTCTGCTGCAGCTCATTGACAATGGCTGGATTGACCACATGGCAAAGCTGGGCGTGACCTGCCTCATCCTGAACCCAGTCTTCCAGAGCGAGGCGCATGGCTACGACACCATTGACTACCGTCAGGTGGATGTGCGGCTAAGTACCCACGACGACCTGCGCCGCGTTGTCGACGCCTGCCACGCAAAGGGCATTCGCGTGCTGCTGGACGGCGTGTTCAACCACGTGGGGCGCAGCTTCGGCGCGTTTGCCGACGTGCGCGAGAAGCGCGAGGCAAGCCCCTATGCAGGCTGGTTCAACATCAACTGGGGTGGAGACAACGAGTACGGCGACGGATTCTCGTACGAGACCTGGGCGGGCGTCCCGTACCTGGTGAAGCTCAACCACCACGACTTTGGCTGCAACGAGTACTGCGCCAACACCATCCGCTCCTGGGTGCGCGACTACGACATCGACGGCCTGCGCCTTGACGTTGCCTACTGTCTTGACCTGGGCTTCCTTGGCTACCTGCGTCAGGTTGCCAACGAGATCTCTGCCGAGAGGGGAGAGAAGTTCCTGCTTTTGGGCGAGACCATGTTTGGTGACTACAACCAGTGGATGAGCGATGAGCGCTGCGACTCCGTCACCAACTACGAGGTCTACAAGGGTCTGTGGTCTTCCATGAACGCGGCCAACATGCACGAGGTGGCCTATGCGCTCGAGCGCCAGAGCGGAAGCCATCCCTGGGACCTGTATACCGGCAAGCACCTGCTCAACTTTGCCGACAACCACGACGTTCCGCGCATTGCGACCAAGCTTGACGACAAGCGTCAGCTGAAGCCGCTCTATGGCATCGTCTTTGGCATGTGCGGCGTGCCGTGCGTCTACTACGGCAGCGAGTGGGGCATCAAGGGCGAGCAACACTTTGGCGACCACGAGCTGCGCCCAGCTCTGGACGCGCCTGAATGGAATGACCTCACGGACTGGATCTGCGCCCTCGCCAAGGCAAAGCACGAGAGCGAGGCGCTTCGCTGGGGCGACTACACGCAGCTGTGCGTCTCTCCGCAGCAGCTGGCGTTCCAGCGCAAGACCGAGCATGAGCGTGTGATCGTGCTGATCAACGCCTCGTCTGAGCCTGCAGTGCTGCACTTCGATGCCCAATGCGGCCGTGGCGTCGACCTGCTGACCGGGGAGAGCCACGACTTTGGCGCAGGTTCCGAGCTCGAGCCCTTCCAGGTGAAGTTCGTGCGCTGCGAACGCTAGCCAACCTGACTCGGAAGGGATACTCCCCTTCGAGTCAGCTCAACAAGAAGGGTGCCCCTCCCGACCGCGTTGTCGGGAGGGGCACCCTTTGCGTATGTGAGGGCAGGCGTTCTGCGCTAGACGTAGTACAGGATCGTGTTGTAGGTGGGCACGGGCCACCAGCTGTCGCCCACGATGGGCTCAAGCGCGTCAACCTCGTCGCGGAGCCTCTGCATGGCAGGAAGCACCTCGTCAAAGTAGAACTGGTCCTGCTCGCCAGGGTCTTCGATGCCGCGCGCCTTGGAGTTGCGCGTCTCAAGGTCTTCGGCAAGCTCCCAGATGGCGTCAATGCCACGAGTCAGCTTGGTCACGATGCCCTTCTCGGCAGGGCTGGAGATGCCCAGGTCAGCCTTGGCGGCAACGGCCGTGGCAAGGTCTCCCGCATAGGAGGAGATGGCGGGCACATAGAGCCTGCGCGCCATGTCGACCATGCAGTTGGCCTCGATGTTGAGGAGCTTTGCATACTGCTCGGCCTTGGCGACGTAGCGGGCGTGCATCTCGGCTCCGGTCAAGACGCCGTACTTCTCGAAGAGGGCGATGTTTGACGGGTCGAGCAGCGCGGGCAGCGCATCGGGCGTGGCCTGGAGGTTGGGAAGCCCGCGGCGCTTTGCCTCCTCCTCCCACTCGTCCGAGTAGCAGGTGCCGGTGAAGATGATG
>JAFUBJ010000304.1 GCA_017460265.1 Atopobiaceae bacterium
CCGAAGGAGACGAGGTAGTTGCCCTGGTCCTCGTCGCCCGTCGCGGTAATCGCATACGTGCCGACCTCCTCGCCTGCCTCGCGCGAGAGCGTGTAGGCACCCTCCTGAGCCGGCACGGCATTGCCCACTGTTGCCGTCAGCTCGGGGTCGGGCGCACCATAGGGTTTGGAAGCATCGTCCGCCGTGACCGTAACCCTGCGCGGCACGATGTTAAACTCCTTCGAGGCAACCCATTCAGCCTGACGGCCCCTCACGACGGCGTTTCCCGTCCCCACATCCACGTTCTCGCCAGCAAGGGCTATGACCTCGTACGACGACTCTGGCATCTCATACCCAAAGGCGCTCACGCTGACCTTGGGTGTAATGGGCTCGCCCGTGTAGGTCTGGTCAGGAATGTCGGCGATAGTGATGTCATCCTTGAGCGGGTAGCGAATCTCAAACGGGACTTCTATCTTGTCCTCCAGGAGGGTCTCGCTCCCAGTCGTGTCGATTATCAGCGTGGCGGTGCCCCAACCGACGTTGTTGGCATAGCTGATGGTGAAGTCCCCCCACTTCTCCTCAAGCGAGACGGGATTCTTGCCGGTGCGGTCAGGCACGCTCACCTTCGGCACGGGTGTCACAGGCTCGCCCGTATAAGGGTAGTAGTCGTTGAGGCCCGCTATGGTGCCGTCGTTCCTAAGGTCACGCTTGGCGATGTCGAACGTAAAGCTCTTGGTGCCGCTGAAGTTGCCACCCTCCTTCATATGCATGGTGACGACGCCAGCGTTTTCGCCCGCATCTCTGTTTTTCCCATAGGTAAGCGTGTACTCGTCACTCGAGAAGTTATAGACGCGTTCAGGGAGGAACTCATGACGGAACGAGCACTTTGGCTGCCATTCCTCACCATTTCCGGGCAGCCATCTTTCATTATCCCCGGCAATGGGAACTACAGGGACCAGTTCCATGGTCGTGTCATCCGAGAGCGGTGCCGGTTTGATGGTGAAGGAGATCGTCATACTTCCGCAGAATGACCCGTCCGTGAAGAGTCCCTCCCCCACGATCTCGACAGAGGCATCCCCCGCGTTGATGTTGTTTCCCGTAGAACTGAACGTGTACTGCTGGTGGGGAGAGAGCTGATGCCCAAAGCGCTTGACCTTGATGATGGGTTGATATGAATCATGCAGTATTGGTAGAGCGGCGAGTCGACGACCTCCACCTCCACGGTCTCGTCATCCAAGGGCACCGGGTCGAAGACCACCGTCGAGTCGGTCATGCGAGGGTGGTCCCCCCTCAACCAATCCCACGAGGAGGAGCCCCATCGCACATGGAAGGTCAGCTGGTCGGCAGGCGTTCCCTGGAACGAGTTCTCGAACAGGGTGAGTTCCCGGTCGGTGTCGGGCATGTAGATGTCCGTCAGCGCAGCGCAGCCGCCGAGCGCACCAGTTCCCAGCTCGACAATGCTGTCCGGGAGCCTGATGGTGGTGAGGCCGAGACATTTGTAGAAGCAGGCGTTCAGGATGGTCGTGACCCCGTTGGGGACATCGAACTCCTTGAGCGCGTTGCAGTGGGAGAACGCACCGGTCTGAAGGATCGTCAACTGGTCGCCCAGAAACGTCACCTGCTCGAGGGACGTGCAGATCGAGAAGCACTCCATGCCAATTGAGGTGACACTCTCAGGAAGCGTGATGGATGTCAGCGACGAACAGTTGTAGAAGGCCTGCTCCCCTATCGTCTGCACATTGCAATCGTCTGGGAAAACGACCGAGGTCAGCCGCGTGCAGTTCGCGAAGGCCATCCCCCCGATGGAGCGGACCTCGTGGCTGCCGATCGTCGAGGGGATATGCGCCTGAGCGACATCGTTGTCGTAGGTGTTCTCTATCTCGGCAAAGCCCGAGTTGTCATAGCTGAAGAAGAGGAAGGCGGTGCCTGCGGGAGCTTCGATGTCGGGAACGAAGGAGAAGCCGCTCGGGATGTAGACCGAATGAAGCGCGCTGCACCCGGAAAACACGGACGCGCCCAATGATGACGGAATGCCGAGGAACGTAACCGCCCCAAGGGATGTGCATCCGTTGAACA
>JAFUBJ010000028.1 GCA_017460265.1 Atopobiaceae bacterium
AAGTGCCGGATAGGAACGGCAAAATTTTTTACACTTCTATTACTTCTTTATCGCACATTAGCAGATTCGCAAGGGTTATCAGGCGCTGAAGTAGTTTCGTCGGTTTCGGTCCATCGAAATAGCCCTTTCCGTCAAATAGAGATACGAGCTCCTTGGCGCCTTCCTGGCTGTGACCCACTTCTTTGTAAAACATGATTGAAGTTGGAGCCATTCCATCATATTTGAGCTCTGTTAGGAAACGCTTGATGCAAGGGACGCTGTCGCCGTTTGGGCCAAACCAAATGCGGTTATCCTGGAGTCTCTCGCGAAACGCGTTTCGCGAGAGCCTCCAGCAGCGTCCTGCTGGAGGCTCTACAACACGCCCCGAGGGCGTTGTGATTGGATAGTCGGAATCTGGGCTGTAAGTCTTTACACTGAGGTCGCTTGGCTTCCAAACGCCTCGAGGGTCGTTGTCTGGATTCTTGTAGCGGGCGTTTGCCTCGTCTGTTCTCGGCAGGCGTCCAATCACAAAGCGCTCAATGGATTTGGCGTATACGAGAACATAATCATGGCTATTTGAAACGTATTTGGCGTCATTCTTGGGCGAGTAAGCTCGTTCCCAGATTAGCTGAGAAACGAAATTTGCCTCTCCGAACACCTCGTCACAGAGGATGCGCAAATTGCGGTCTTCGTTATCGTCAATCGAAATGAAAATGACGCCATCGTCGGTTAGGAGCTCTCGAGCCAGTCTCAACCTAGGGTACATCATCGAGCACCAGTCGCTATGGTAGCGGCCACTTGTGTCGGCGTTGGACTGGCCGGCGAGTCCCGCCTGCTCCTTATAGTTATCGACAGAGTTGCCGAAATTGTCCTTGTAGACAAAGTCGTGACCCGTGTTGTAGGGTGGGTCGATGTAGATCATCTTGACCTTGCCGTGGTAGCCGCGCTGTAGGAGCTTCAGCACCTCGAGATTGTCGCCTTCGATATAAATGTTGTCCGAGTCGAAGGACCCATCCTCTCCATCGCGGCTGCGGCTTTTCTCGATACGGGGACGCAAAGTAGCAGTGCTGGACATCTGCGACTGGCGGATGGCATCGGCCTTGCCGGGCCACGTGAACGCATAGCGCTCCAGGCCCTCGTCTACCTCGTCGCCAAGCTCCAGCCGCAGTTTGTCGAAGTCGATTCCGCTCTCGGAGAACACTTCGGGCATCAGCTCCTTGAGCTTATTCAGGCGGTCGTCAATAAGACTCTCCGATTCAAGAGTCATCTTTTCTATCTCGCCCATGAGGTCTCCTCCTAGGAAAGTTGAGATTTGATTAGTTGAACTATGTAGGGCATGGCGGCAATAAAAACGTCGGTGCCCTTGCCGGCAAGCCAGCTCAGGAGTTTGTCAAGCTTGCTGCCCCGTTTGCTTTTATCTTTTGTGTTGAGATCGCCCATCATCCCTTTGAGCAGCGTCTTCTCGTCATCGGAAAGCGTTGTCTCTGGCAATTTGTCAATCTGTTCAAAGGTTGCCTCTAACGTGACCTGTACGTTGCTCGTGGCGGATGCCGTGAGGCTGACGCTAGCGCCCTGCGCTTCGGCGATTTTCAGCTTACGGAGCTCCTCATCACGGAAATGCTTCAGTTTGTCGATACGTAGTTGCGTCTGTTCATCGTTGAAATCATTGCGATTGGAAGACCCATAGGAATAGGAGGCTAGTCCGTCCGTGTAGGAGTCGTAGCCCCTCGCGTTTGCGTAGACGTAGTCGATTGAGTCGTATACGGCTTTGAGCTCGTCGTCTTTCACGCCCTCTTCAAGAGCTTGCTCCAGTCTCCTGATATGCTGCGTTATAGTTGCGCAGAATGCGGCACCGAACGCTTTGTCGTCTGAGTCTTCCCGCTTTAGGCGCAGCTTCTGGAGAATCATCCCTAGGTCGCTTTTCGAGTAGCGAAATGAGCTTGAGGAATTGATATATTTTAAAGCCTCGGGGTTAGTGTAGTCGAGGTCGAAGACCTGCATGATTTCACGGCAGAGCGCATCAACATCCTCATCTGCAGCATCACTCAAAAGGCGCGCCGCTCGCAAAATATACTCATCTAGAACGGCCATTGCAGATCTCCTTTATCTCATCGGCGACCGCCCTCAGGCGTCGCTCCTCTTCCTTCATTTCCATCCTCAGCTTCGCGGACTCGTTGAGCGTTATGTCCTTCGACCGCCGCTGCTCCTTCAGCCGCTTGACGGAGGCTCCCATCTCATCGTAGCGCGACGTGAGGGCGATCAGCTTTTCCCGGTCTCGAGCGGGGCATACGGGGTAGAACCCCAGGCCGCCAATCGCGCGGGACAGCGCTACGGTGCGCGACAGGTCGACCAGGTACTCCCAGAGGTCGCCCTGCGAGAGCCGCCCGAATGCCAGCGCGCCTAGGAAGTCCGCGTATTCTGAACGGCCAGGATCGAACGCGCCCGTCGACTCGACTCGGTCGACGACCGTCGCGCCCTGCTCGGCCTGGCTCCTCCGCGTGAGGGCGACCGATATGCACGCGCAGCCGCCCGCCTCGACCAGGAGCACCGTCGGGTTCGGGAAGCACTTGTGCACGAGCTCCGCCACCTCGGCCACCGCCATGGTCCCGGCTGTCATCTCGCAACGGAGGAAGACGACGCTCTGCACGTTGCGCTCGTCGTCCTCGTACGGCGGGATGCGCGTCGTGGACTTCTGGACCGTGGCGAAGTGCTCGAGGCGCGCGACCTTGTCGAGCCTCTTCTGCTCGGTCTTGGTGAGCATGGCCTGCTTGACGAGCACCGTCTTGGGAATGCGGCGGCATCCCGCGAGCGCCGCTTCGGGCAGGCGCAGGATTCCGTTCCAGTCGATGCCGCTCATCGCAGCACCGCGAAACATACCAACGAGTAGTCGTTGAAGCCCATGACGGTGCCGCTGCCGACCTCTCCCAGGCTGAACAGGCTCTCGATGCCTTTGTCCTGCTGCGTTCCGGTGATGGCCGCAACGACATCGTCAAGCAGGTCGGTGTAGGCGTCCATCCTCGTCCCGTCGCGGGTCTCGCGGTTGAACTCGCGGCACAGCTTAGCGATGGGCTCGGGATGCCCAGAGCAGACGGCGCGCATGATGTCGAGCGCCGGCTTGGGCTGGGTGTGCTTCGTCATGACCTCGCCGTCGGCCGACACGTACACCACGTAGTACGGGAAGACAGGGTTCGTGTCCCTGGGATCGTTGCCCTCGTCGTTCTGCTTGAGGCAGAAGACCACGCCTGGCTTCACGTCGCTGCGAAGCTCGTCGGGGATGGGGGCCACGGCGTGCAGTCCCGCCGGCGAGTTCTCCAACGCGCCGGGATGCTCCTTGGCGTAGCGCTGGAGCTCCACGCGGAAGTCGTCGAAGGCGAAATCCGTGATCGAGATGCCGCCCGAGATGTCCTCGAGGTCGAGCACCTCGCTCTTGAGCTGCTGGAGCTGCCGGCGACGGTACTTGAGGTCGTTCATCTCTCCATTGCCCTTGGCCTCCAGCACGTTCTCCTCGCCGGTTGCCGACGCGTCGAGCAGCGCCATGCGCCCCTTCACGCGGCCCTCGAGCTGGATGTACTCGTCGAGCGCGATGTCCGGCCAGAAGTTGACCAGCTGGATCTGGGAGTTCTTCGATCCCAGGCGGTCGATGCGGCCGAAGCGCTGGATGATACGCACGGGGTTCCAGTGGATGTCGTAGTTCACCAGGCAGTCGCAGTCCTGCAGGTTCTGGCCCTCGGAGATGCAGTCCGTCGCGAAGACGACGTCGATCTCGCCGAGCTCCCGCTGGCTCTCCGGCAGCTCCTTTGAGACGGGAGAGAACCTCGCGAGGATGTTCTCGAAGGTGGTCCTGGGAAGCTTCAGCGAGTAGGTCCGGTTGGAGCTGCCCGCCACCTCGGCGCACTCGATTCCGAGCTCGCGCTTCAGCCAGGGCGCCAGCTGCTCGAAAAGGTACGCCGTCGTGTCGGCGAACGCGCTGAACACCAGCACCTTGCGGTTGCCGGGGTTGTACGGCTCGCTGACCTTGCCCGCGATGAAGTCGCGCAGCTTCACGAGCTTGGCGTCGCGCTCGGGCGTCACCGCGTCGGCATAGGTTAGCAGGGCCCGGAGCACCTGGATGTCGAAGTCGAGGTCCTGGCCCAGGCGCAGGGCGTCGACGTCTCGCAGGTCGACTCGCACCTTGCCGCCGGCCTCGAACTCCTCGGCATCGTCGTCGTCGAACCCGTCCTCGAGGCCCTCGGTGCCGTAGGCGACCCCCGACGCGTCGGCGTCGAGCCTCGCGCGCAGGTCGACGCAGCCGTCGAGGATTCGTCGCAGCGTGATGCGGAAGCTGTTCACGGAGGACTCCATGCGCTTGAGGACGTTGACGCGCATGAGGTTGGCCACCGCCGTCGTGCGGTGGACCTGGCTCTCGAAGTCCTTGCCCCACGTGTCCCCGTAGCGGTCCTCGTACTTGCGGCGCTGGTCGGCGCGCACGTAGGAGAGCACCTGGTACTGGGCGAACGTGAGCTGGGCGATCATGTCGTTGAGCACGGCAATCGGCGGCAGCTCGCCTTCTAGGTCAATGGGCGTCTGAAACGACAGGGGCGGCCGGCGCGCCGGGAAGGTACCGCTCGCGGCGCCGTAGTACTTCGTGATGTGCTTGCGGCTGCGCGCGATGGTCAGCACGTCGAGCAGCTTGAAGTAGTCGGCGTTCACCGCGTTCACGAAGCTCTCGGTCGTGCGCTCGGAGTCGGAGAGCTTGCTCCACTCGTTGAACCTCTGCTGGGCGACGCGCGTCACGTGGGTGATCGACGGGATGCCATCGGTATCGGCGAGGTACGCGTCGTCTCCCTCGGTGATGAGCTCGATCTGGTTTCGCAGGTCGAGCAGGCGGTTGTTCACCGGGGTGGCAGAGAGCATGAGCACCTTCGTGCGCTGGCCCGACTTGATGACGTTCTCGATGAGGCGCGTGTAGCGGTCGGTCTTGTCCGCGTCGGTGCTCTTGTTCCTGAAGTTGTGGCTCTCGTCGATGACGAGGAGGTCGAAGTGGCCCCAGCGCAGGTGCTCGAGGTCCACCTCGCCGCTCATGCCGTGGTAGCGCGACAGGTCGGTGTGGTGCAGAACGTCATAGGCGAAGCGATCGTCGGCTAATGGGTTACGTTCGTCGTTGCCGCGCGTCCAGAGCGTCCAGTTGTCGCGCAGGCGCTTCGGGCACAGCACGAGGATG
The DNA here is from genome assembly GCA_017460265.1 of Atopobiaceae bacterium. Taxonomy (GTDB): domain Bacteria; phylum Actinomycetota; class Coriobacteriia; order Coriobacteriales; family Atopobiaceae; genus UBA1367. The sequence continues at coordinate 5,180 of JAFUBJ010000028.1, forward strand.
CGGTCGTTGCGCTCCTGGTAGTACTTCATGACGGCGAGCGCCTCGTAGGTCTTGCCCAGGCCCACCGAGTCGGCGATGATGCAGCCCTTGTACTTCTCCAGCTTGCGGATGGCGCCCACGACGGCGTCCTTCTGGAAGTCGTAGAGCTTTCCCCAGATGACCGAGTCCTCGAAGTGAAGTCCAGGACGAATCGGGTCCTCGGTCTCGTCCTCCATGAATTCGCGGAACAGATGGTAGAGCGTCAGGAAGTAGACGAACTCGGGCGGGTTCTCGCGGTAGAGCGTGGAGACCTGCTCGATCACCTGGTCAGTCACGTCCTCGACGAGGGCGGGATTGTCCCAGACCGAATCGAACATCGCCTTGAGGCCCATAGCCTCGGCGCTCGTCTGGAAGTGGCTGATGCCCGTGACGACGCCCGGCTTGCGCTCGTATCCAAGACCTTCGAGCGTGAAGGCGTTGGCGGCGCTGCCCATGAAGGCATGCGACTCGCCGTGCGGGTTCTCCACGTGGTAGCTGCCGGTGGTGGCGATCATTCCGCGCTGCCGTGCCGTCTTGAAAGTGGCCCGCGTCCGCGCCCATTCGGCACACTGCCGTGCGAGCGCACGCTGGTTCAGGTTGTTGCGAAGCGTCAGCTCAAGACCGGTGCCGCCGACGCCCTTCTCGCGCGACCGTCGCCTCACGACAAACTCGCGCGGGTCCTTCTCAGACTCCATCTGCTGGGCAAAGGTCGGCTCGTCGAAGATGAACCGCAGCTCCTCGACCTTGGAGAGCTCACGCTTAAGCTCGCCGTAGGCGAAGACCGTGAAGTAGCTCGCGATGATGGAAAGCCGCGCATCGTCCCCGATGGAATCCCGAAGCGCGTCCCCGAGCCGTTGTCGTCCCGTGTTGTCCAAGTACTCCATACCGTCAGCCCTTCCGGCTCAGCTCTTCGATCATGAGCCCCTTGATGAAGGACGTGAAGTTCATGCCCTTGAGTGAGGCAGCTTCCTTCGCGGAGTCGCGAAGCGTGCGCGGAATGCGGATGGTGATTGGCACGAGTTCGGAATCTACCAAGAAGGACTGAATCTCTGTCGGAGAGGCGCCGGAATTGATTAGCTCAGAGTACTTCATGCGCGCATCCTAACCGTTGCATGACCAAAGCAATACACAGACACAGTTTATCAAAGGCTGTGGACACGATTCTCAGCTGGCAGCTAAGCCGCAGCTTGCGGGAAGCAGTGCATGCCCCGCCCCACGGGCTACCACCCGCACCCCGGGACCCCTCCCCACCAGCGCCACACGGCTGTGGTCAAGGGCCCCACGGAACCTCGCACAAATCGGAGGGCGATTGGTGGAGGTTGCCGCGAAGCTCCGTTGCCCTTTGCCTACCACGGCGCCGGGAACCCTTGGCCTCCAAGGGTGGCAAGCGCGCACGGAGGACGTGCGGGACCCGCCACCCGAAGGGAGAAAAGGACATGGCAACCAAGAGCGCAAAGCGTCACATGAGCGGAGCCGAGAGGCAGCAGGCACGAGAGAGGGCGCAGGAGCGAGCGCAGGCGGCGCTCGACCGCCTCGGCGAGGGCGTGAGGGAGGTCTACCGCTCCGGGCGCTGGGAGCAGTGGCTCCGCAGCCTCGCGAGGTTCTACGACTACTCGCTGGGCAACACCATCCTCATTGCGATGCAGATGCCGACCGCCACTCACGTGGCCAGCTTCCGCAGCTGGAAGCGCGACTTCAACAGGTATGTCAAGAAGGGAGAGCGCGGCATAGAGATTCTCGTGCCCATGCTCGTCAAGGCGCGAGACGAGGACGATGCGCAGAACGACGACGAGGAGCGCCGCCGCCTCGTGGGCTTTCGCGTGGGCCACGTCTTCGACGTTTCGCAGACAGACGGAGACCCCCTGCCCACCCTCGTGGACGAGGTGGTCGGCACCGTCGAGCGCTACGCTGCCGTGCTGGACGCAGTCCGCACCGTCTCAGCTTATCCCGTCGAGTTCGTCTCCGACCTACCCGAGGGTACCAACGGATACTTCCGCCGCGGCGAGCTCATCGCCATCCGCGAGGGCATGAGCGAGGGCCAGACCGTCAAGACCGCGCTGCACGAGCTGGCGCACAGCCGCCTGCACGACGTCGACCACGAGGGAATGCCCGACCGAGGCATGCGCGAGGTGCAGGCCGAGAGCGTGGCCTACGCCGCGAGCGCCGCGCTCGGGCTGGACACCTCGGGCTACAGCTTCGGGTACGTGGCAAGCTGGGCTGCGGGCAAGACCGACGAGGAGATGCGCGCCTGCCTGCAGGCGGTGCGCGACGCCGCCAAGGCGATGGTGGAGGACCTGCAGGCCGCCATGGCGGAGTAGCCAAAACTACACGCGAGCGACAGGGGCGGGCGACGCGCCCGCCCCGGATTGGAGACGTCATGGGCAGCAGAACCAGCAACCAGACCAGCACCGTCAGCATCCCCGCCGTGAGGCGATGGGCCCACCGCATGGCGTGGCGCACGCAGTGCCTCGGGGCCGAGGCCGTAGCCCTCGCCCTCTGCGAGGAGGGCTCGGAGTACGTCGTCGAGTGCGTCGAGGAGTGGGAAGGCTCGGAAGAGTGGGAGGCGATGGACGCAGACGCGAGGGCCCGCGCAGTCGCCGCGACGCTCCTCGAGAACGCAGACGCCGCGCTGGAGCTCATGTGGGAGCATATGTGGGGCTACGACAAGACCTGCGACCCGTCGTGGCTGGAGGACTGACCGACCAAGGCGCCCGTGCCCGCGGGCGCCTCGCTTGTACACGATCCGCCCCGCGATGGCACGATCCCGTCCCGTGATCATGCGATCGCACCCCGGAACCCCGGCCCCACGCGACATGACAGGGTCGTCATGCCAAGGGAGGCCTGTCGTGTGACGCCTGCGTCACGTGTTGCGGCATTTGGGATGGCAAACCCGTCATGCAGGGGGGCTGGCCACCAGCCCTGAGGGCTCGTTAAAGCGAGCTGCCTATTCCATGTACAAGTCCATGGAATAGCTCGTCCGCATCGCTAGGGGGACGGCCGTTCGTCGGGCCTCGGACTCGTCGCAACGCTCCTTCGCCTCTCCCCTCTCCCCGCCGTCCCCGCCGCGTGCGGAACCGCTCACCCCTGACAGCGTGTCATGGGTGTCGCGTGCGGGGGAGCCCCCGCGCCCCTAAGATTGCTCACATCCCCTTGTACATACATCGACTCCTTGGGAGGCCCATGCCCAGACCCGTCCAGCTCCACGTCATGCTCTCCGAGGAGGAGATGTCCTCGCTGCGGTCGCTCGCCGACTCGCT
>JAFUBJ010000305.1 GCA_017460265.1 Atopobiaceae bacterium
AGTTATTGCCCATCGGACGATTGCACAATTTGCTCTCTACACGCCACACAAGCTTTGGAGCGGCATCCATTGTGGCATTCCCCTCTTTTGTAAGAAACTGATATGCAGCGTCATTGCATAGCGAGGGCATGGGGCCCTCCAAGAGAAAGGGGACTGCAATGGATGAGGATCGTCAGGAAGTGTTCGACGCGCTGTGCACGCGTGCAAGCCAGCTCTTTGGCAAGGACCCTTCCGAGTTCACGCTCGAGACCAAGTGGGCTGACCTCAACGTCAAGTCCGTGCAGGTCTCCCAGATCACCACGTACCTTGAGGACGAGCTCGACATCGAGGTTCCGTACATGAAGTTCCGCCGCTGCGAGACCTTTGGCGAGTCCGTGGACTTCGTGGCCGACCTGCTTGACGAGTAAAGGGGAGACACCATGGCATTTCTCGAGCCTCGCATTCCTGAGGACTGGGTACCGGTAACCGACAAGAAGCTCTCTGACCTCGTGCAGATGTCGGGCGAGCTCGCCTCCTTCAACGAGGACGAGGTCCCCATCTATTGGGATCCCGACACCGAGGGCTACATCTTCCTGCACCGCGAGGAGTTTGGCGGCGACGAGCTGATGGCCGCCTACCGTGTCGCCCGTCAGCCGAACGACAACCAGGCCGACGTGGACCTCTCCACGTCCGATGACCCCATGGCCCGCATGGGCCAGGGCTTCTGCCCTCCGTTCAATCCGCATACCTACGAGGTTGAGCCCGGCATCGTCTGCATGCAGGACCAGGAGGTCGTGCTGCGTGACGGCACCAAGATCTACGCCGACATCTATCGCCCCGCCGGCGACGACGTCAAGTGCCCCACCATCGTGAGCTGGTCGTGGTTTGGCAAGCGCCCGGGCGACGGCATGAGCGAGTGGCAGATCATGGGCGTTCCGCCCCAGACGGTCTCCAAGTGCGCCAAGTTCGAGTCTCCCGACCCGCTGTACTGGTGCCACTATGGCTACGCCGTAGCCAACGTCGACGTGCGTGGCGCCGGCCACTCCGAGGGCTCCGTCCACATGTTCACGCACCAGGACCGCGAGGATGGCTACGACTTCGTCGAGTGGGTTGCCGCTCAGCCTTGGTCCAACGGCAAGGTCGGCATGGCCGGCAACTCCGGCGTCGCCATGCACCAGTGGGGCATTGCCACCACGCAGCCGCCGCACCTCGCCTGCATCGCCCCTTGGGAGTCCACGACCGACCTGTATCGCGAGAGCTTCTTTGAGGGCGGCGTGCCCGCGCTTTCCTTCAACAAGTTCATTGCCGCCCAGGTGACGGGCCCCAATGGCGTTGACGACCAGGTCGCCATGGCCAAGATGTATCCCGACATGAACGCGTACTGGGCTGACAAGCGCCCTGACTTCAAGAAGGTCAAGCTGCCCGTTTACCAGACCGCCGGATGGTCGCACTTCCACCTGCCGGGCTCCATCAACGCCTACAACCGCTGCCGCTCGCACTTCAAGTGGCTGCGCGCCCACCGCGACTTCGAGTGGCCCGACACCTACAACCCCTACAACCTTGACGAGCTTCGTAAGTTCTACGATCGCTACCTCAAGGGCATCCACAACGGCTGGGAAATGATGCCGAAGGTCCGCATCGACGTCATGGACGCCTACGACGTGGACTACCAGGAGCAGCGCGCCGAGACCGCGTGGCCCATCAAGCGCACGGAGTACCAGAAGCTCTACCTGGACGCCTCCCAGACGCTCGAGTCCGTCGAGACCGACCACGTCCAGACCTTCGTCGCTGGCACCGAGCCCGTCGACACCGAGGCCGTGGCAAAGTACAACCCGGTTGACGAGGAAGTCCGCTTTGAGTACGTGCTTCCCGAAGACATGGAGATCACCGGTCACATGACGCTGCACCTGTGGCTCTCCTGTGAGGGCTGGGACGACATGGACCTCTTCATCAACATCCAGAAGGCCACCGCGGACGGCACGTGGATTCCTTGGCTCACGCTTGACGAGCCGCATCCGGGTGCCTGGGGCAAGTGCCGCGTCTCTCGTCGCGAACTCGACACCAAGCTCTCCCGCGCGCATCGCCCTGTGCTCAAGAACACCAGCAGCCAGAAGCTTTCCGAGGGCGAGGTTGTGCCTGTGGACATCGCCATCGTCCCGACGTCGCGCGTCTACCACAAGGGCGAGCGCTTCCGCATCCAGATCGCAGGCCGCTACATCCGCGAGGGCTGGTTCGAGCCCCTGGCGTGGGACGAGGAGGCAAAGGGCACGCACGTGGTTCACACAGGCGGCCAGTATGACTCCTGGATCGAGATCCCCGTCATCCCGCCGCGCTACCAGGCTGGCGAGTACATCCACCGCTAGGATTTAGCTAAACTCAGCCATGCTGTGAGGGGCCGCAATCATGCGGTCCCTTTTTCATGTTGCTGTGAGCGGTGGGCATCAGCACGGTGGTCGATTCGTTGCAGGTGATACCTGCGTGGCAGCGTTTCCCTACGATAGACTTGAATTGCTGCAGAAACAGTTCAACTAGACGGAAGGCGTGACATGCCTGCCTGCAATCATGGCCGTAGCCGTTGCACTCGAAACGGACTTCTCCCGCGCGTCGTTGGGCATTCCGTTTCCGCGCGCGTGCGCGTAGGGCTTCTACTGGTCCTTGTTGTTCTCGTGGCGCTTTGTGTGCCCGGTCGCGTTGCCCAAGCCGAGGGCCGAACGGTGCGTGTTGGCTACTACGAGAACGAGGTCTTCCAGGAAGGCGCTCGTGATGGTGCCGTCAAGACGGGCTACGCCTATGAGTACTATCGCAAGCTGTCAGAGTACACAGGTTGGAGGTACGAGTATGTGTATGGCAGCTACAGCGAGCTCTACCAGAAGCTCTTGGATGGCGAGGTCGACCTCCTGGCCGGCCTGGCCTACCGGCAGGAACGAGCCGACCTCATAGGATACCCTCGCGCTGCCATGGGTAGCGAGGTCTACAACCTGGTGCGCCACGATGCCGACGCGGACATCACCGCTGACCCCGCGACGCTGAAGGGAAAGCGCATCGGCGTGCTGGACAGCGCCATGGTGGGTGTGCTCGACTCCTACCTTGCCGAGCAGGGGGTGTCTGCGGAGGTCGCCGCCTATGCGGACTATGACGTGCTCTTTGCTGCTTTCGATGATGGCGAATTCGACATACTTGCGGTTGAGGGCAGTGGTGCCTACGACCGTCCCAACTCTGAGGTGCTGTGCTCCTTTGGTTCCTCTGACTACTACCTATGCGTCGCAAAGGACCGGCCTGACCTTTTGGAGGAGCTCAATGTGGCCCAGGCTCAGCTGGCAGCCGAAGAGCCCAACTACCTCTATTCCCTTGAGCTCAAGTATTATCCGGTGACGCTCTCAAGCAGGGCACTCTCGGCCGCAGAGCGCACCTGGCTGGCCGAGCACGACAGTCTGCGGGTGGGCTATCTTGACCATTACCTGCCCTATAGCGATACCTCGGCCACGGGCGATCCCGTCGGCATGGTGAGCCAGCTCATCCCCCAGATTCTGGGTGCGCTCTCGGCAGAGGGGATCGAGGTGAGCTATCACGCCTACGAAAGCTACGACGACATGGTGGAGGCCATGTCTAACGAGGCAATCGACCTTGCGTTTCCTGTGGGTGGGGGACTGTACTTCTCGGAGGAGAACGGCATCTACCAATCCGCGCCCATTACCTCGACCACCACGGTTTTGATCTTTGAGGGTGACTTTGACGAGCAGACGACAGCGCGCTTTGCCGTCAACGAGAACAATCGCATGCAGCACTATTTCGTGCTCACCAACTATCCTGAAGCTCAGGTCGTTTCCGAGCCGTCCATAGAGGACTGTCTCAAGGCCGTCCTTGACGGCACGGCAACCTGCACCACGCTCAACGGCGCACGTGCCAACGACATCCTACGCAACAGGGCCTTTCGCAAGCTCTCCACGCTTCAGCTGGACAAGAGCGACATTCGCTGCTTTGGGGTCGAGATTGGCAACGAAGGACTGCTCAAGCTGATCAACCGTGGCATCAGCGTGTTGGGAACGGACACGATGCAGGACATGGCCGTGCGCTACTCGCACGAGCTCTACTCCTCTTCGTTCTGGGATGCCATTGCCGACCACATGGCCCTGTTTGGCTCATTGATATTGTGCGTAGCTGCCCTGATCATCTTCTTGTTGGTTCGTGACGTGAGGCGCACGAGAGCCCAGATGCTCGACAAGGAGAGCGCTCGCCAAGCGTTGGAGGCCAAGAATCATGAGCTTGAGGCCAGCCAGCGGGCACTCGCAGAGACGGGAGAGGTCGTCGCGGACGCAGGCTTTGGCATCTGGCGCATCACTCTAGAAGAGGGACGGGCTCCGCGCATGGAGGCCAACGCAAAGATGCAGGAGCTTCTGGGCGTGAGCGGGCAAGGCCTCAGCGAAGAAGAGACCTATGACGCGTGGTACAGCCGCGTGGTAGAGGAAGACCTGCCCTCGGTGCACCGCAGCGTGTCCGAGATGCTGGAGGGACGTCTTTCCGAGAACACCTATCGCTGGAACCATCCCGAGCGCGGCGTCATCTACGTCCGTTGCGGTGGGGTGGCCAACATCCGCGAGGAAACGCGCCAGATGCTTCGTGGCTACCATGCCGACGTGACCGACATCGTGCGCGAGGACCATGAGCAGAAGGAGGCGCTCGCGCAGGCGCTTACGGCGGCCGAGCATGCCAACCACGCCAAGACCGAGTTCCTCAACAACATGTCGCACGACATCCGCACGCCCATGAACGCCATCGTGGGCTTCACGTCGCTGGCAGAGAGCCACATGGACAATCCCGAGCAGGTTAGAGACTACCTAGACAAGATTTCCGTCTCAAGCCAGCACCTGCTTTCGCTCATCAACGACGTGCTTGACATGAGCCGCATCGAAAGCGGCAAGATGACCATCGAAGAATCCGAGGTGCACCTGCCTGACCTCATCCATGACCTGCGCACCATCATCCAGGCCAATGTGGCGGCCAAGCAGCTCGACCTTCTCATCGATACGCAGGACATCGTGAGCGAGGACATCATCACCGACCGCCTGCGCCTCAGCCAGGTTCTGCTCAACATTCTTTCCAACGCCATCAAGTTCACGCCCAATGGTGGCACCATCGGATTCCAGGTCATAGAGCATCCTACCCCAGCCACCGGCACCACCACTTTCGTGTTCCGCATAGAGGACACGGGCATCGGCATGAGCAGGGAATTCCAGGAGACCATCTTCGACGCGTTCACTCGCGAGCGGACGAGTACGGTGAGCGGCATCCAGGGGACGGGCCTGGGGATGGCCATCACCAAGAACATCGTCGACATGATGGGCGGCACCATCACCGTGCAGTCGGAGGAGGGCGCCGGCAGCGAGTTTGTGGTGACGCTGCCCTGCAAGGTGAGCGGCAGCCCGGCCGACACCGAGCCCATCCCGGAGCTTGTGGACACCCGCGCGCTGGTGGTGGATGACGATGTGGACTCGTGCCTGTCTGTCTGTTCCATGCTGCGCAAGCTCGGGTTGCGCTCCGACTGGACCAACTACGGCAAGGAGGCCGTCATACGTGCCCTCGAGGCGCTTGACCAGGGCGAGGAGTTCGGTCTCTACATCGGAGACTGGATGCTGTCGGACCTCAACGGCATCGAGGTCGTGCGGCGGCTGCGCAAGCGCGTGGGGAGCGAGGTG
>JAFUBJ010000306.1 GCA_017460265.1 Atopobiaceae bacterium
AGTACTGGCGCGACTTCCACAAGGGCCTTCCCATCAAGGTGCCGGTCAACTACTTCCCCGACGACAACCCCGAAAACCAGCCCATCTTTACGTGGCGCAGCCACGCAAACCTGCTGTATCGCAATTGGCTCAACTGGGTCTCCCAGATGACCCACTATGAGCTCGAGCGCATTCCCGAGGTTGTGACCGAGATGCACGTGCAGGTCGTCGAGAAGTTCTAGCGCCACGTTTTGCAGTTTCAGCTGCAAGCTAATGAATTGATTCCGACTTAGCGCAACCATTATCCGCAGTCGATTTGTGGATGGTGGGCGTGGACTGGGACTTTCTTAAAGATGGTGCGGGAACGTTGGACGACGTTCTGGCCAGCTTGGCGTTTGACGAGCGCGGTGCTGGCCTTTGGGCGGCCGACCGCATTGCCGCCAGCGGGCTTACGCGCGGAGAGGTTATCCGTCGCTCCAGGCTCAACCAGACCTTTGCCTACCAGATTCTCTCTGGCGCACGCAGGGCGTCGCGCGACAAGCTCATCCAGCTCGCCTTTGGCATGGAGCTGGGCATCGAGGGGTGCTGCGAGCTGCTCGAGCGGGGAGGTGCCAATGCGCTCTCTTCTCGCCACAGGCGCGACGTGGCCATCGCCTACTGTCTTGATCGCAAGATTGACCTTGCTGCCTGCGACGACCTGCTGTGGGGGTTGGGGGAGCCCACCCTTGTTCCGGAGGGCCAGACGCGGCCAAGGCGCTGACGCTCGCGTCACGTCTTCTCACAGCCCCATTACATGAACAATTGAATGCAGTATCGCGCGAGCACGCGTAAAAGTTCATAATCGTGTCGCGCGCTTTTGCGTGCTCGTGAACATCAAACCCACAATGAAGGGACGCGTCATGATCGTTCCCGATATGCTTCGCCTCAACGCCGCGAAGTATCCCAACGAGATCGCCCTTGTCGAGATAAACCCAGCCATGCCGGAAGACCGCCACATCACCTGGCGCGAATATGACTTGGTCGAGACCACCGATGACGAGCCCTACCGACGCGAGATAACGTGGTCTGTTTTCGACGAGAAGGCCAACCGCTTTGCCAACCTGCTCATCAGCCGTGGCGTGGGCAAGGGCGACAAGGTGGCCATCCTGCTTTACAACTGCATCGAGTGGCTGCCCATCTACTTCGGCATCCTGAAGACCGGCGCCACCGCCGTGCCGCTCAACTTCCGCTACGCCGCGGACGAGATCCTTTACTGCGTGGAGAAGTCCGACTCTGACGTGGTGCTCTTTGGCCCCGAGTTCATTGGCCGCATGGAGTCCATCGTGCCTCAGCTGCAGAGCGGCCGTCTGCTCTTCTACGTGGGCGACGACTGCCCCACCTGGGCCGAGAGCTTCCGCGAGCTTGAGGCGCTGTGCTCCAGCCACGACCCGCAGATCCCGCTCTTTGAGTACGACGACGCGGCCATCTACTTCAGCTCGGGTACCACGGGCTTCCCCAAGGCCATCCTGCACAACCACGAGAGCCTGACGCAGGCCGCCGAGATGGAGGCCGTGCACCACTCCATCACGCACGACGACTGCTTCCTTTGCATTCCGCCGCTCTACCACACGGGCGCCAAGTTCCACTGGATGGGCTGTTTGACCTGCGGAGCGCGTGCCGTGCTGCTGCGCGGCGTGAGCCCGCAGTACATCTTCGACTCGGTCAGCCGCGAGAGGTGCACCATCGTGTGGCTGCTCGTGCCCTGGGTGCAGGACATCCTGACGGCCATCGAGCAGGGCAACCTCAAGCTCGAGGACTACGAGCTTGACCAGTGGCGCCTCATGCACGTGGGTGCGCAGCCGGTTCCCCAGAGCCTCATCAAGCGCTGGAAGGAAGTCTTTCCGCACCACGACTACGACACCAACTACGGCCTGTCCGAGAGCACCGGCCCGGGCTGCGTGCACCTGGGCGTGGAGAACATCCACAAGGTGGGTGCCATCGGTGTGCCGGGCTACCGCTGGCGCGCAAAGATCGTGGGCGAGGACGGCCACCGCGTGGAGCAGGGCGAGGTTGGCGAGCTCTGCGTGAAGGGCCCTGGCCTCATGACCTGCTACTACAACGACCCGGAGGCCACGCAGGAGACGCTCATCAATGGCTGGCTGCACACCGGCGACATGGCGCGCCAGGACGACGAGGGCTTCATCTGGCTGGTCGATCGCAAGAAGGACGTCATCATCACCGGCGGCGAGAATCTCTACCCGGTGCAGATCGAGGACTTCATGAGCGCCTGCCCGCTCATCCAGGACGTGGCCGTCATCGGCCTGCCCGACGCGCGCCTGGGCGAGATTGCTGCGGCAATCGTGCAGCTCAAGCCGGGTGTGGAGGCCACCGAGGAGGACATCGACCAGTTCTGCCTTGGCCTGCCGCGCTACAAGCGTCCGCGCAAGATCATCTTTGCCGACGTGCCGCGCAACGCCACGGGTAAGATCGAGAAGCCTCTGCTGCGCGAGCGCTACGGCGCCACGGGCCTGGTCGACCGCGAGAACCAGGGGTAAAGCCGCAGGTGTCGGAATCGTGATGCTCCTGTCGAGCTTCCGACATCAAAGCGGGCCGCTGCCAGTACGTTCGTGCCATGATGGACACAACCACCAAGCCCTAACGACACTTTCCTGTCGTTAGGGCGTTTCATTTGACTCTAACGCAACTTTATGGCTCTAAAGTGTTATTAGAGTCTCCTGCGCCACTCTAACGCCAACAAAGTGTCGTTAGAGCGCGTTTGTGGCGGCCCAGGCGTGCCCGCCGCAAGCATGCGGCCCCTCTCCGTCATCTGCGATGCGCCTCAAGCGTAGCAACAAATGCTGCTACAATGTAGCTATAGAAGGGAGGCTGTCATGGCCGCAACAGACGTGATCAGGGTCCGGATTGACCCCAAAGACAAGGAGCGCCTCACGCAGCTCTATGCTGCACGAGGAACGACCATATCGCACGAGGTGAGGGCATTTCTCAGGGCGGAGCTTGAGTATACGAGCGACCCCCTCGCTGTCCTCGACGGCATCGCCTCATCCGCGCGGCGCAAGGCGCTGGCAAGCAAGATGGCAGAGCCGTCCGTGCAAGACATTGTCGCCTTCATCGATCGCGTTCGTGAAGAGAGGGCGCAGGAAGCGCTGGTCGTCTGATGGTTCCCCTTGTCATCGACACAAACGTCTTGCTCGCCGCGCTCATAGCGCCCGACGGGCCAAACATGAGGGCGCTGCGGGCTATAGTGGGCAATCTCAACTGTTTTGAGGTGTGCTTTAGCTCGCAGATTCTGTCCGAATACGAAGACGTCCTTTCGCGGCCCATCGTGTCTATGCGTGGACTTGACCCAGAGGCAAGGGCCCTCCTTTCCCTGGTGAAGAGCATCGGGCACGAGGTTGTGCCCACGGCCATCGACTACGTGGTGTATCCCGACCGCAAGGACAAGCCCTTTCTTGAGGCTGCCATTTACACAAAGGCAGTTCTCATCACCAACAACCTGAAGGACTTCCCCTTTGTGGGCGTGGTCGTCCTTGGTCCAGAAGACTTCCTCTTGTGGTGTGACGAGCAGGGGATTCATGCGGGTTGAGTCGACGGCGCGGGCTTGCCTCGCAGATAGGCACCCTAGGTAAAGACGAGCCCATCCCACTTGGTAACAAACCTGCCTCATGGCGGGTCTATACTGGTCAATGTTGCACCATCAAGGAGAGGATCCGTATGAGCAAGCAGCTGCTTTCGGGTAACGAGGCCATCGCGCAGGGGGCGTGGGAGGCTGGCGTTGCCGTGGGCGTCGCCTATCCGGGTACGCCGTCTACCGAGACGCTGGAGAACTTCGTCACCAAGCCTGACGTGTATGCCGAATGGGCTCCCAACGAGAAGGTGGCCCTCGAGGTGGGCCTGGGTGCCGCCATGGGTGGCGTGCGCAGCCTGGTCACCATGAAGCACGTGGGCGTCAACGTGGCAGCCGACCCCTTCATGAGCGCGGCCAACACCGGCGTCAACGCCGGGCTCGTGCTTCTCGCGGCGGACGACCCCAGCTGCTACAGCTCCCAGAACGAGCAGGACAGCCGCTACTACGCCGCGTTCGGGCGCATTCCGTGCCTTGACCCGTCGGACAGCCAAGAGGCCTACGAGATGGCCCAGAAGGCGTTTGACGTCTCCGAGCAGTTTGACACGCTGGTCATGCTGCACGAGACCATGCGCATCGCGCACACTAAGACGCTGGTGAACGTCGTGGGCAGCCGTACGGCCGTGAACCCGCGCGACTACGAGAGCCGCCCCGAGAAGTTCGTCATGATGCCGGCAAACGCCGTGCGCCGCACCCTGGCGGCCAACGACCGCGAGGACGAGCTGGTTGCCTGGGCCGAGGAGACCGACCTCAACCGCGTGGAGATGCGCGATACCAAGGTGGGCATCATCTGCGCCGGCGCCCTCTACGTGCACGTGCGCGAGGCAATGCCCGACGCCTCCGTCTTCAAGCTGGGTGTCACCTGGCCGCTGCCTCCCAAGAAGCTCGCCGCGTTCGCCGCGTGCGTCGACAAGCTCTATGTGGTTGAGGAGGCAACGCCCTACCTCGAGCAGCGCGTCCGTGCCATGGGCATCGAGCTGGCCGAGTTCCCCGGCGGCCGCCTACCGCGCTCCGGTGAGGTCACTCCCGCGCACATCCGCGCGTCCTTTGGCCTGTCCGACCCCGAGCACCTGCCGGTGGTCGAGGGCCTGCCCCCGCGTCCGCCCGCGTTTTGCGCTGGCTGTCCGCACCGCCTGGTCTACGTGGAGCTCAAGCGCATCAAGGCCATCGTCACCGGCGACATCGGCTGCTACACGCTGGGCGCCGTCGCACCGTTCCGCTCGGTCGACTCGGTCATCGACATGGGAGCCTCGCTCTCCATGGCGCACGGCATGGAGCTCGCCGGCACGCCGGAGCGCACCGGCCGCCCGGTGGTGGGCGTCATCGGCGACTCCACCTTCGCCCACTCGGGCATCACGAGCCTGCTGGGCACGGTCTACAACGGGGGCAAGGGCACGCTCTGCATCCTCGACAACCGCACCACGGCCATGACCGGCACGCAGGGCAACCCCGTGAACGGCGTCACCCTCCCCGAGCAGGCCGCCCGCGTGAACCCGCTCGACGTGCCCGCCGGCAAGCAGCTCGACCTGGTCAAGCTGTGCGAGGCCATCGGCGTGGACGAGGTCGAGGTGGTGGACGCGCAGGACATGCTGGCCATCCGCGCCGCGCTGAAGGGCGCGACCAGCCACACTGACAAGCTCTCGGTCATCATCTTCAAGGCCCCGTGCCGCCTGATCGACCGCTCGCGCAAGCCCATGCCCACCATCACGGACTGCCGCCGCTGTGGCCGCTGCATCCAGATTGGCTGCCCGGCGCTGGGCCGCGACGAGACCGGCCACGCCGTCATCGATCCCAACCAATGCATCGGCTGCGGCCAGTGCGCCCAGGCCTGCCCCTTCGGCTGCATCTCTAAGGAGGCCTAAGATGCCGCACGACACTTCAACCAACTACGGCGTCGCCGAGGGCGGCGCAAAGGTCACGCTCGACGGGACCAAGACCATCCTGCTGGTGGGCGTGGGCGGCCAGGGAACCATCCTTGCTGGCCAGCTCCTCGCCATGGTGGCCGCCGATGCCGGCCTCGACGTCAAGGTGTCCGAGATCCACGGCATGAGCCAGCGCGGCGGTTCGGTCTCGACCATCGTCCGCGTCGGCGAGAAGGTCGAGTCCATGATCTGCGACCCCGGCTGCGCCGACATCGTGGTGGCCTTCGAGTCCATCGAGGCCCTGCGCGCGCAGCAGTTTGTGCGCGAGGGCGGCGCGCTGTTCGTGAACGACGAGCGCATCACGCCCGTCCCCGTCAACATTGGCCTGGCCCAGATGCCCGAGGGCGTCGATGCCAAGCTTGAGGCCATCGGCGCCCGCATGATTGACGCTGGTGGCATTGCGCGCGAGGTGGGAAGCCCGCGCTCGGCCAACGTGGTGCTGGTGGGGGCGCTTTCCACCGCGCTGCCGTTTACGGTGGAGGAGTGGCAGGACGCCATCAGGCGCCGCGTACCGCCCAAGACGATCGATGCCAACCTTCAGGCATTTGCCCGCGGCCGCGAGGCAGCCGAAGCTTAAGGGGTGACTCAAAAGGGATACTCCCTTTTGAGTCACGTGAGAGGTGGATAGGCATGCCACAAGAGCGTCTGACAGACGAGCTGCTCCAACAGCTGCTTTCCAGCGCGACGCCGGAGGCATACCTTTCGCAGACAAGGCTTGCGGACCGGTCGTTGGCAGACTATGCGCACCAGCTGCTGACCGAGAAGCACCTCAGGCGCTCGGACGTCATCCGCGCGTCGGGGCTCAACACCACCTTTGCCTACCAGGTGTTTCAGGGGACACGCATGGTCGGTCGCGACAACGCCATCATGCTCGCGATGGGCCTGCGGTGCACGCTGCAAGAGACGCAGAGGCTGCTGCGCTTGGCGGGTGTTTCGGAGCTGTGGTGCAAGGTGCGCCGCGACGCAATCATCATCTTCTGCATCGAACGCAGAATGTCACGTGCAGAGTGCGACGACGAGCTGTATCGTCTGGGGGAGGACACGCTTCTGTCGCCGGAGGGATAGTGAACGACGATCAGCTCATAACCGTGATAGAGCACGATGATTCCTACCGCGCCATCCGCGTGCTGGGCGATGGGCCATCGGGCCGAACGGAGCTGGTGCGCGGCCCGCATGCCGAGCTTCTCGTGCGGAAGCGCATTCCCAAGGAGCTGGCAAACGAGCGCTCGTGGACGACGATCCGTGCCATGGGCCACCCCTTGCTTCCGCAGGTCCGCGATCTGTACTGGCTTCCCGACGAGCTTGTCGTCATCTTGACCTACGTTGACGGCATCACACTGCGCGAGATGGTCCAAAGCACAGGACCTCTTTCTGTGTCGGAGGCCATCAACTACTTGGACGACCTGTGCGCAGCCGTTGGGGCGCTTCATGCTCACGGCCTGGTGCATCGCGACCTGTCCCTAAACAACGTTGTGGTGTCGGGCGGATCGGCGCGCATCATAGATTTGGGCAACGCCCGAGCCTACGTCGAGGGCGCTCGGCACGACACTACGCGGCTGGGCACGTGGGGCTATGCGGCTCCGGAGCAGTTTGGCTTTGCCCAGACCGATGCGCGTTCCGACGTGTTTGGGCTGGGGAGCCTTCTGGGCTTTCTGCTGACGGGGGTCGAGCCGGGCGACGAGTCGTTCGAGAAGGCGCTGGCCGACGAGGCCCGCGTGCCCTTTGTGCTGCGCGTGGTTGTTGAGCGCGCAAGAGCTTTCGAACCGAGCGCGCGGTACCAGTCCACGTCGGACCTCATGACCGCCATGCGGGCAGCTGTCCCGGAATACACCAAGATTCGGCCCATTCCCCTGGACGGTGCGCGTGTGGCGCCTCCGGCATCTGCCGAGGGCACCGACCAACAGAAGCAGACCGACGGGGTGAGGCGTCTCGAAGAGTCGAGTCGAGCTGCGAAATCAAAGAGATCCGAACAGCAAAAGCGCACGGCCGAGCCGTTACCTATGCGCGTTGTCCGCTGGTTCTTTCCTGCTCTGCCAACCCCACGACGCACTTGGGCCGATTTGCGGTATCTCGAAAAGACCCTTGTCGTGCTCCTGTGGGCGGCCTACCTCGTACTAGGCCTCCCTCTCACGGTTGGCTTCTTTGGTGCCGATAAGGGAACTACCTGGGTTGGGGCGTTCTCCGTCTATGTGATAGCCGTCCTGTGGTCACTGGCGCTTTTCCTGCTTTTCCGAGAGGTGCATCTCCTGGTGAAGTGCCTAGGGCCTGGTAGTGACACCAAGACGGTCCTCAAAACCTTTGCCATACGGGCCTTCGTTTTGGTGGCGTTCTGCCTAACCCTGTCAGTGCTGGCGATCTCTATCGCCATGGCAATCAATTGGTTGCTACCGTAGCCCTGTCATCGCGCGCCTTGTTCTTGTCGCATGTCGCATCGATACCGTGGTAGGAGCTTGGACGAAGGCCGCCACCCATCAGAATTCAGCTGCCAGCTGAGGACAGCATTACTTCCCGCCCATAGCATATGCGTGGGCGGGATTTCCCGTTAACGGTCCATCGAAATGGGAGGCGACTTTTCATGAGAAATCATGGACTCGTGGCATTTGCGGCATCGCTTGCAGTGGCAATGACGCTGTGCTCGTGCGGTGGGGGCACTTCGGCTTCGAGCGTGGAGGAAAGCGAACCGCTTCCCGCGCTGACCGAGGCTGAGGTCAAGCAATGGATTGGTGGCGACGACAGCTTTATAGGCAGGGAAGCCACCATCACGGGGAAG
The DNA here is from genome assembly GCA_017460265.1 of Atopobiaceae bacterium. Classification (GTDB taxonomy): domain Bacteria; phylum Actinomycetota; class Coriobacteriia; order Coriobacteriales; family Atopobiaceae; genus UBA1367. Next base: position 8,294 of record JAFUBJ010000306.1, read on the forward strand.
GTCTTCAGCGCAGAGCATTCCGATGATGTATATGCGTTCCAGGTCTATACGGATCCCAAGAATTATTCGGGAAACGCCATCGTGTACGTGAGGGGAGACGACCCCAACATTGGCAGCGATTCCTACATAGTCGCTACGGGTACGGTGATGGAGGACCTTGAGGGTGAAAACGCCTTTGGCGGAACTGTCACGGCCGCTTGTCTCGAGGCATCTTCGATAGAAGAAGTGTCTTATATAGAAGCCGTATCTCCTACGCTTCAGGCCTTTGACGCGGGCATGACTGCGGAGCAGAACGGATACTCAATTACTCTCAACAAGATTGAGTTTGCTGCCGACGAGACGCGCTTCTACGTGACTCTCACCAACAACGGTGCAGGGCGCCTTTCTGTGTATGACTACAACGCAGTCCTTCTTCAGAACGGCAAGCAGTTTAACGTGCAGAGCAACTACGAAGCAGACTACCCGACCATCAATAACGAGCTTGCGGTAGGCGGAACCATAGAAGGGGTCATTTGTTTTCCTAAGGTTGAGCAGACAAACATGCAGATGCAGCTGCGCGGTTATTCCGACAACTGGGAAGCTGACGGCGGGGAGCTGAGCTTTACGTTTGACATCGCGTTCTAACGCTTATGTTCGGCTGTTAGGCACAGTATTTGGTGGCTTTGCTGATGGGGGTGCATAGTCATGAGCAACAAAGAAAGATGTATGAAGGCCGTTGGCAGTATCGTCGTCATGCTCATTGTGGGGAGTTTTGCACTTGGGTGCTCGAGTGGCGGGAGCAATGGCTCAAAGGAGTCAAGCGAACCCGCGGCCAAACAGGAGCAGCAGGTGGAGCCTGAGGCGGAGGCAGAGAAAGAACCAGAGCCTGAACCCGAGCCGGTGAATGAGGAAGAGGCACCTGCGGTTGACGCAACACTCATCCGTCCAGAGTTCAAGGAGGCCATGGACAGCTACGAGGCCTTCTTTGATGAGTACGTCGAAGTTATGAAGGCCTATCAGGACGATCCGACCAACGCCGAGCTGATGATGCGTATGTCTGACATGATGGTTCAAGAGGCAGACATGCTCAAGAAGTTTGACGCCTGGGAAAGCGACGAGTCCATGACGACGGCAGAGACTGCCTACTACCTTGAAGTGCAATCGCGCATCTACGCAAAACTGGCTGAAGTGATGTAGCGACTGGTATCAGAATCACGCGTATCAACACCAGGCTCTCTCCCTTGTGCCGCCGAGCAAATAATCGGCGGCACAATTTGGGTTTCGGCGTCACGTTTCCGACAAGATCGGTCCCGCGAGTGTCGGAAACTTGACGACCCCGCTGAGTATCCGACAAGAACCGGCTCCCGAACCTGTCAGAACCTCGAAAAAGTGGTACAAATGGGCGGATGCGCTTCTATCGGGCCGTGCGCGCAGTGGTGAGGCCGCCCCTCGACGGCGTACTGCGCCTCTTTGGGGGTAAACTGCTCGCCGTACTTAGATGTCAGCTGGTCATAAAGGGCCTGCTTGGACATGTTCATCATGTCCGAATAACTCTTCGCACGCACGAGAGCCAGCTTGTGCTGAGAGGGAGCTCTGACTTGTGTCTGATGCTCCGCGTCCGCGCTTACTCTTTATCACTGCCATGGGTCTCCTCTCCGAGCGTGTTCCCCAAATAGGGACAGACAGCTCGAATTAAAGGCCTTGCCCGGCGCCGTTTCATTAGCTGGCAGCAGAGTCGTTCGCTGGGTGCGCGCAGGAGCCGTGAACGCAGAACTACTGCGGTGAGCGAGCGATTCGTGGAAGATGCTGCAGCGGATCCTGCACGGGCGTACAATAGGCATGCATGGGGTGTTTTACATATCTAGCAAAGGGGGCGCACATGGCTCAGGACAACGCAATCAAGTTTGAGGAGCTGCTTCGTGAGGACGAGGCGCTGAGGGCCAAGCTGGAGGCCGCAACTGCCGCATACGTTGGCGACAAGAGTGACGAGAAGGCCGTCTTCGAGGCCGTCGTCGCCCCGCTGGCCGCCGAGGCCGGCCTGCCCTACACCTACGAGGAGGGAAAGGAAGCCGCCTCTGGGCGCGACCTGGACGATGCCGAGCTTATGGCCGTGGCTGGCGGCGACTGGGGCTTCTGCATCCTTATTGGCGTCAGCGACCACCCAGATGCCGAGTGCCGCGAGCCCGGCTATGCCTGCGCCTACATCGGCGTCGGCGCGGGTGGCGAGATCAACGAATAGCCGCAAAGCCACACGCACAGCGTCGCGGGCGCGCCGGTTGGCTGGTGCGCCCGCATCTTGTCTCTAGCAGCTGCGTTCCCCACCGTCGGGAGTGCCTGTCGCCTGTGGCTGATACCGGGCGATGAGCTTCTGAACGCGGTCGTAGTATCCACCCCTGAACAGCATGCATGTATCTGGGTCCCTGCCCAAAAGGTCAGACCCTCCGTTGGCTATCACGGCATGTCCGCGGCAGCCGCCTCCGCAGCGGTTTCGGTAGGGGCATGAGGCACAGCGCGGGTTGTGCTGGTGGTACTCGCCGAGCGTCGTGCTGATGAACCTCAAGTACGTGGAGTCCGAGAGCGCCTCGGCCAGGCTCATGTCGGAGAGCTTGGGGAAGAGCTCGTTGGTCACGTCCAGCTCGGCCATGGGGATGCAGGGAAGGATATGCCCGTCAGGCCCTAGGTACATCGTGCTGCGGGCCGCCGCGCAGATGGCGCGCCCACTGCAGTCTTTGCCTTCGGGGTTGCGCTCGGCACCCACAGAGAGCCGCCCCTCAAAGCACGAGAAGAGCTCCGAGAGCCTCAGAATGGGCACGGGCATGCCGTCCTCGAAGTACTGGGGGATGTAGTCTAGGTACGCCTCGTACTCCTCCTTTGCTGAGATGGCGTAGCTGCCGAGGGCTGCGCCCTCGCCAATGCAGCTGAGGCGATTGACCTTGACGGAACTCACGCCCAGCCTGCCAAGCTCGCGGACGCTTTCGCGCAGGGTGTCGAGGTTGCCCCGGTGAAGCACCATCCCGCAGCCGGTGACGAAGCCGCGGTCGTGGCACAGGTTAAGGGCGCGCTGCACGGACTCGTGCGCACCTTCGACGCCGCGCAGCCAGTCGTGCCAGCGGGCGGGACCGTCGTAGCTCATGTGGAACTCCGGGTGGCACCCGCGTGCCTCGAGCTCGTCCAGCAGGCGCTCGTTGACCAGCGCCCCGTTGGTCATGATGACCTCGAGCTGCATGTCCTTCTCGAGGATGCGGTCGAGGATCTGCAGGAAGTCGCGTCGGATGAGCGGCTCGCCTCCGGTGATGGAAACTCGCCTCACGCCGCAGTCGGCAATCTGGTCGACCACGTCCAGGCACTGCTCGGTCGTGGGGTGGGGGAGGACGCCGTGCGGGGCGCTCATGTAGCAGTGCCGGCAAAGGTAGTTGCAATGCCCCGTGAGCGACCAATGCACCAGCTGGATGTAGCGGTTGTCGTGGAAGCGGTACTCCTGGTTGGGCTGAAGGCCGGCTGGTTCGTCAAGGAACTCCAGGTAACCGAGTCTGTCAAGCTCCTCAAGGTGGCCTTGG
>JAFUBJ010000307.1 GCA_017460265.1 Atopobiaceae bacterium
ATAGACGTGCAGGTGTGCGACCACTGCAACCTGCGTTGCGCGGGTTGCCTGCACTTTGCGCCGCTGGCTAAGGAGCGCTTCCTTGACCTCGGCGAATACGAACGAGACCTTGAGCGGCTCTCTGCCATAGAGGGGATTGGTGGCTACTTTGGCACCGTCGTCCTCATGGGCGGGGAGCCGCTTCTGCATCCGCGTATGGCTGACGTGGTGCGCCTGACGCGCCGCTACCTTCCAAACGAGCACATCGGCCTGTGCACGAACGGCCTTCTGCTCAAGCGCATGGGAGACGACTTCTGGGACGCTCTAGTGGGATGCAACGTGGAGCTTGCCCTCTCGCCGTACCCCATCCACGTCGACTACGAGGCCCTCTCGGCGTTTGCGCGCGAGAAGGGCGCCTGGGTCACCTACAACGGTGACATCACGGGAACCTGCGAGCGCAAGGAGGCCTTCCTGCGTCTGGCGCTTGACCCAGAGGGCGGATGCGACCCGGCTGCGTCGTTCACGTCTTGCCCCATCGGTGGGCGCACGCTGCAGCTCGCCCGCGGCGCCATCTGGCCCTGCCAGGTGGCCGCCCACCACGACTCCTTCGCTCGTCGCTTTGGGTACGACATGCACGACGACCCCGACGACGCGCTCCCGCTTGACGCCATCCGCTCCTCAGATGATATCGAGACGTTCCGCCGCAGGTCGCACCCCATGTGCCGTCACTGCGACAACGAGGCGCTCACGGTCGCGCCGTGGGAGCGCTCGAAGCTTGCCGCCGATGAGTGGCTCACCCCACGCCAGCAGCTGACGGGTCAGGACGCATGATGGGGGAGCTGCTGGAACAGCTTGACGAGCAGCTCTGCCCGCAGGTCGAGGACAGGCGCGTGTCGGCGGACGGCGCGCGCAAGTACCTGCTTCGTCTTCACGACGGCAGCCTGGTCGAGACGGTCGGCATCCCGCATGGGGATGCCAGCGCACCCGACAGGCTCACCGTGTGCTACTCCACGCAGGTTGGCTGCGCCATGGGCTGCGCGTTCTGCGCCACGGGAACGCAGGGGCTCACGCGCAACCTTGCCTCCGACGAACTGCTCTGGCAGCTCGTCCTCGTGGGTCGTGACTTTGGCAGCCCGGTGAGCTCCGCCATAGCGATGGGGCAGGGGGAGCCGCTGGCCAACTACGCCGCGCTTGCCGACGCCATCAAGGTCATCAACCACCCGGACGGCTTCGCCATCCCCGACAGGGACATCGCCGTCTCGACCTGCGGACTCACGGAGGGCATCCGCGCGCTCGCGTCGGACGGCGTTCCCACGACGCTTGCGTTTTCGCTCCACGCCGCCAGGCAGGAGCTGCGCGACGAGCTCATGCCTGGCGTCCGCCACCAGCCGCTCGACCGGCTCCACGACGCCCTCCAAAGCTATGGCAAGCGCACGGGCAAGTGCGTCGTCGTGCAGTACCTGATGCTCGAGGGCGTCAACGACGCCGACCGTGACCTCGACGCCCTCGTGGCGTTCTGCGAGGGCCTGGACGTGCGTGTCTCGCTTCTGCAGTTCAACACCGTGGAGGGGATGGCGTTTGCCCCAAGCTCCTACGGCAGGATGCTGCTCTGGTCGCTTGCGCTGAGGGAGCGCGGGATCGACGCGAGCGTCAACGTGCCGCGCGGCG
>JAFUBJ010000308.1 GCA_017460265.1 Atopobiaceae bacterium
GCTGCTCGCCATGGCGCGCAGCATCGCGGACGCGGCCGTCGCTAAGCTCGCGGTCGGCGTCCTCTCTGCCGCGGCCGTGCTCGTCGGCGTCCCCACCCTGCACGCGAGCAAGCTGAACGGTGTTGCCGAGCTGGAGTACTCGTGCCAGAACAACGCGGCGAGCGTGATGGTGGCCCGCCTGATCGTGCTGGGCTGTTCGTCGGCGTTGACGGTCGCCCTCATGGTGGGAGCGGTCGCGTCCTCGCTGGACATCGGCGCGCTCTCGGTCGCGCTTTACGCCTGCCCGCCGTTCTTCTGCTCCTGCGCAGGCTCGCTGGCGGTGCTGAGAAGGGCGGCGCCCTCTTCTGCCGCTGTGCTCTGCTGGGCATGGGCGGCCGCATGCTGCGCCGTGCTCATGGCCCTCGCAAGCATGTGGCCGGACATGTACGACGGGGCCTCGCTCGCTTCGTGGATCGCCGCGGCAACCGCGGCGCTCGCGTGGCTCGTACGCGAAATCGCGATGACCTTCCGCGTAGTCTCGGCAGGGCTGGACGCCTTCTCCCCACACATGGCCAAAACCTACGAATAGACAAAGGATGTGCTATGGAACTCACATTTGACCGGCTGAGCAAGCAGTTCGGGGCGAGAATCGCCGTGGACCGCGTATCGGCCACGCTTTCCCCGGGCGTAACGGGGCTTTTGGGCGCGAATGGAGCGGGCAAGACCACACTCATGCGCATGGTCTGCGACGTGCTGCGCCCCTCAAGCGGGCAGGTGCTGCTCGACGGGCGAGAGACAACCGAGCTCGGCGATGAGTACCGTGCGCTGCTCGGCTATCTTCCCCAGGATTTCGGCTACTACCCGGACTTCTCGGCACTTGACTTCATGCGCTACATGGCAACGCTCAAGGGCTTTTCGAACCGTGACGGGCTGGCGCGCAGCCTTCAGCTTCTGGAGGAGGTGGGGCTCGCCGACGATGCGCGGCGCAAGGTGAAGGCCTTCTCGGGCGGCATGAAGCAACGCCTCGGTATCGCGCAGGCAATGCTCAACGACCCAGCCATCCTGGTGCTCGACGAGCCAACGGCGGGCCTCGACCCCAAGGAGCGCGTGCGATTCCGCAACCTCATCGCCGGCTTCGCGCAGGACAAGATCGTCATCCTCTCAACCCACATCGTGAGCGACGTGGAGTTCATCGCCAATCGAATCCTGGTGATGCGCGACGGCGGCTTCATCATGGACGGCACGCCGGAGCAGGTGGTCGCGCAGGCGGCGGACAAGGTGTGGGAGTGCCACGTGGAGGCGCATCGCGCCGAGGAGATGGCCGCACGGATGCAGGTGGCCAACGTCCGCTATGCCACCGACGGCCACGCGGTGGTGCGCGTGGTGGCGGACGGTTGCCCGATGGAGGGCGCCGCGCCGGTCGAGCCAACGTTGGAAGACCTGTACCTGCTCGCGTTCCGCGACGCGGGCATGCGTTAGGAGCACGCTATGGGAACACTAATAAAATTCGAGATCAGGAAGATACTCGGCAACCGCGCGGGCATGGTGGCTTGCTTGATCGCGTTCGCGCTACTGGCTAGCATGGCTTTTTTGAACCTGGCGACCATGTCCACGCGCGACTTTGCAACAGGCGAGATCGTCGAGGGGCTTGCCGCCCAACAAACATACCTCCAAAAGGAGGAATCGCATGCGGGCCTGCTCGACGATGCCCAAATGGCGGAAGATGCCGCTACACTCGACCGCGCCGACGAGCTCGTGAAGGAAACCCCCGACTTCTACAACCTGCCGAACGACGAGATAATCACCAAGTACGGCCTCGAGTTCTGGCAGCAGACGATGGGCGTCATCTCCGACAGCTACTACGTCGAGATCGTGGGAACGCTCGATTGCACAGACCCACGCGCTACAAACCTGGAGGAGGGCTCGCTCGCGAGGGTGGAC
>JAFUBJ010000309.1 GCA_017460265.1 Atopobiaceae bacterium
AAATCAACCTCCGCGACGCCATAAGGCTCGCCGAGCTGTTCGGCTGCTCGCTCGACGAGCTGGCGGGCCGCCCCTGGCCGACGCAGGGCCTCTCCCCCGAGGAGCGCGCCCTCGTGGACGCCTACCGCGCGAGCGACGAGCGCGGGCAGGGCAACATCATGGACACCGCGGGGCGCGAAAAAAGGGCGAGTGCGGGAGACATGGTTCCTGTGGTCGAGGGCGTAGGATAGGTCTTGACGGATGAGGCTCTGACCCAGGAGGCAGAGATGGTCAACGACACGATGCGCGGCAACTTCGAGTGGTTCGTGGACGCGATGCCTGGGCTGTATCAGCGCCACGGCGAGTGCTGGGTGGTCATCCACGACCGCATGGTGACGAGCGTCCACGACTCGTTCGGCGAGGCGTGCGACATGGCCGAGAGGGTGTTCAGGCACGGCGAGTTCAACGTCCAGCACGTTGGCGCCGACGAGAGCGCGTACACGGCGAGGGTGGCGGGCGCATGCTAGGGACCGAGACGCATGTCTTTCTGTTGTAAACGGTCCCTGGTCACGGGAGGTCAAGCGATGGTGGGCGACGAGAGTGTGAGGCACTATCGCGCTTGGGTGTTTTTTCGGACAATTGAGGGTACAGTATGACGTCATCAAGCCAAAACGGTGCTAGACTCTATGCCGACAGAGCCGGGGGCACCTCTCGAAGAAGTGGCAATCCCCCGGCCGTCCATTTCTCCACGCATTTCACGCCCAAGTCAGAGCCGCCCACGCCGCTGAGCGTGAGCGAGCTGGCAAAACTCGCAGTCGCAGAGGGTTTTAGCGACGGTGGGACGGCCGCTGCGGAGTATTTCCTCAACAGAATCAGCTATCAGCACGTTAGCGAGTATTTCGACTTGTTCGGCGAAGGAGTTCACCGGAGCCTGCATGACGTCCATAGGGTGATCCTGTTTGACAGAAAGCTGCAGTCCATCATCTTGGAGTACATCGGCCTGTTCGAGCTTCAGTTCCGTGCCCAATACTCGTATGCCATGTCCTTGGAGCGTGGCGCGTTTGCGCATAGGAACCCGAGGAACTACAAAGACCTTGGGCACTTCGAGGACTTCCTGAAGAAATATGAGGATGAGTTCAAGCGCCAGGTCCGCAATAGCAGGTCCGTTGCCCAACTCTATGAGGAATATGGCGACGTCCCGCTCTGGAAGGCGGTCGAGTTCATGTCGTTCGGGACGCTCTCGATGCTGTACCAGAACACGAGGAGTAGGCAAGTGAGGACGTCGGTGTCCGACTCCTTCGACGTGACGCGACGCGAGCTTGAGAGCTGGATGAGGGCGCTTGCGGCTGTCAGGAACCGGTGCGCCCACTTCAACAGGCTGTGCGGCCGGCCGCTCGAGAGAAGGCCCGTCTCCATACAGGGGATAACGTCCGACAACGGGAGTTTCTTCTACGCAATTCTGATACTCGAGAAGCTCCTGAGCACGAGCACGGTTTTCATGGATGACACGTCCCTATGCTATGGCGTCGCCTTCTACAGGAGGATCGTTCAGCTCTTCAGCGACTATCGCGATCTGCTGCCGAGGTGCGGGGTGCCGGATGACTGGTATGACCTGATGTCGCGGGAGGACCTTATCGGCCTACCGAGCGTCGGTCGAGACACTGGCATCCCCGAGCGTCAGGGTGCGCAGTTCACTGTTACGCTTGGAGAGACTCAGGGACGCCACCGGATGGCACCTCTCATCGATTGAGATGGAAAGTCGACCAAAGCTGACATAGCAACGCGCCCCCGCCGCCAGGCGGGGCAGCAGGGGCGCTCAGGACGTAGCCGGACAGGAGGTGGCTACATGGCCAATCGTAGCAGAAAGAAGCGCCGCAGCGCATGGGCGTCCATCACAGAGGTGCGCAGGGGCGAGGTCTACCGCATCAGGTACTGGGCCAAGGGCGCTGACGGCCAGTACAAAAGGCGCTCAAAGACCATCAGGGGCACAAGGCTGGACGCCGAGCGCGCTCGTTCCGAGCTGATGCTGGACCACTCGGAGGACGCGCCCTGCCCCACGGTCGGGCAGGCATGGGAGAAGTGGGTGCTGCCGGACCTCGAGCGCAGGGTCGACGAGGACGACCTCGCGCCGAAGTCGCTCGAGCAGTACAGGAGCGCATGGCGCAGGCACGTCGAGCCGGCATGGGGCGGAGTGGCGTGCGATTCGGTGCGGCCGCTGGCCGTGCAGCAGTGGATCTCCCAAATGGGCCGATCGCAGGCAAGCTCCGCGATGCAGGTCCTCTCGAAGGTGATGGACTACGCCGTGCGCTACGAGTTCTGCGCCCACAACCCCATGCGCGAGCGGTACCTGATGCCATCCGCGTCGACCATCGACAAGCACGACCCCGGCATCTGGGACGCACGGCAGCTCATGGCGGAGTGGGACTCCTGCCGCGGCGAGTGGTTCGAGGCGGCGTTCCTGCTTGCGGCCTTCGGCGGCATGAGGGTCGGGGAGACCCTTGGGCCGCTCGCCGGCGAGGTCGAGGCACGGCGCATCGACGGCGTGGACGTCTGCACGGTGCCAGTGCTCCGCCAGATGCCCAACCGTGGCAAGGAGCCGGTCACGCGGCTCAAGACGGGCCAGAGCCAGCGCGTGGCTGTGGTGGTCGGCCCCGCGGCGTCACGCCTCGCCGAGCTTGCCGCCGCCACCCCTGCCGACTGGCCGCTCACGCACGACGGCGCTGGCGGATGGCAGAACCAGACGCGACTCGGCCGCTCGTGGTCGGGCGCCCACCCGTTTCGCAACCTCCGCAACTCGTTCGAGACGTGGCAACGATACGACCTGCGCGCCCCGCGCTGGCTCACCAAGCGCCTCATGGGCCACAAGGGCGAGGACGTCGCCGACCTCTACTACGACCGCCCAGACGGCTCTCGGCTTGCCGAGATCGTGGCAGACCTCTATCGGGAGAGACCCATCTTTGGGTAATTTTGGGACGCAAAAACAATAAAACTGCAGGTGAATGGTGTATGCGCTACAGATGGTAAGTATAGCGCAGCTGTTCTGCCTACACGCAGATTCCGCGATGCAGGCCTGTTGCCTGACGTGGAGGTACGCCCAACCGGACGTTTGGAAGCGGTTTTTGGTCCGATTGGGCTCTGGATTCGCGTTTCGTCAGCGCCTCTGAGAGACGAAGGCCCCCGTAAACCCACCTACCACGCGATGGGCAGGAAGGTGAGCAGCGGCGCAACGATGATGGCCGGCAGCATGTTGGCCACGCGCAGCTCCGTGTCCCACACAAGGTTCACGCCCACGCAGAAGATGAGCATGCTTCCCACAAGCGACAGCCCCGCCAGCGCCGGATCCGTCATGAACGGCTTGATGAGCACCGACAGCGCCGTGACGCTCCCCTGAAAGAGCCCCACCGGAATGGCCGAGAAGGCGCTGCCCCGTCCCAGCGAACAGCTCATGACCAGAATGATGACGAAGTCGAGAATGGCCTTCGTACACAGGATCGAGATGTCACCGAGCAAGGCGTCCTCCACGGCACCGACCACGGCCATCGCGCCCACGCACACCGTGACCGACGCCGTGACAAAGGCATCCACGAAGGCGGGGTCCTTGGCGTTGCCCGTCTTGCGCTTGAGCCATTCCCCAAAGCGCCGCACGAGCGCGTCGATGTCAATAGCCTCGCCCACGAGCGTGCCGGCCACGATGCTGACCACCACATAGAGCGACTTTCCCGCCACAAGCGAGCCGTCGCCCACCGCAAGCATTCCCTGCATCGCACCTGCCAGAGCAATGAAGAGTACGCAGACACCGGACGCTTTGGTAAGGCCGTCCTGCATCCGCTCGGTCAGCAAGGCGCCGGCAAACGCGCCGATCAGACCGGCCACCACGATGGCGGCAACGTTTATGGCAGTTCCCAATCCAGGCATGGGCGCCCCTAGACCGGAATGACGCGTAGGTCGTGGCTTGACGCCGTAAAGGGGACGTATCCCTCCTCGGTCACGACGCCGCAGTCCTCGAGGCGAATGCCAAACTCGCCCGGCAGGTAGATGCCCGGCTCGACCGTCACCACCGAGCCCGCAGGCACTGGCTTGTTCCAGCTACGGCCAAAGCCCGGGCGCTCGTGAATCTCGATTCCCACGCCATGGCCCAGGCCATGGCCATAGAAGTCGCCATAGCCCGCATCCGAGATGACCTTGACCGAGTGGTCGTGCACGTCCTTGCCGATGATGCCCGGACGCACCATGGCGGCGCACTCCTCGTGGGCGCGACGCACGATGCCGTACACCTCGCGCTGCTTCGCGCTCGGCTCGCCCACGCAGACCGTGCGGGTCATATCCGCATGATAGTCGTGGTACAGCGCGCCGTAGTCCATGACGATGAGGTCACCCTCGCGCACCACGTACTCCCCCGGCTGGGCGTGCGGATTGGCCCCGTTGGGTCCCGCGGCAATGATCGTGCCAAAGGATAGGCCGTCCGCGCCATGGCTGAGCATGTAGTTCTCCAGCTCGGCGCGGATCTGCTGCTCCGTCAGGCCGGGCTTGATAAAGCCACAGATGTGCTCGAACGCCTCGTCAGTGATCTCCTGGGCCCTGCGCAGGAGCCCCAGCTCCTCGTCATCCTTGACCATGCGCAGGTCGCAGAGGTCGCCATGCAGGCGCGGAAGCGAAGGCGCAATGGACGCCTTGGCAAGCTGCACGCACAGCTCGTCATAAAACGCTAGGTCAACGGTGTCCTCGATGGCCAGAACGCGCACCCGCTCCTCGCGCGCACGCTCGGCCGCCCATGCGGCGGCGCCAATCACCAGCTGGTCGATGTGCCAGGGCGTATCCGCACCAAGGCGCTCGCAGAAGGTGTTGTAGTAGCGCGAGTCGGTGTGAAGCCACAGGCCCTCAGGCGTGACGAGGGCGGTGTGGGCCACCTCGTCGTCAAAGGTGCGCTCGGCACCCGTCAGCCAGCGAAGGTCGGCGTTGTTGCGCAGCACGACGGCATCGTAGCCACGCTCGTCCATGAGCTCGCGCAGCCTCGACACGCGCGACGCGCAGGCGGTAAGGTCACTCATTCGGTTAGGTCCTTTCTTGCTCTTGGTAGTACTATGCGCTCGCACGCGTGGCGCACCAGGCGCCTGCATGCTCGGCCAATAGGTCCTCGTCGACCGACGCCGGCCGCACGCGGCCAATGCCGCGCGGGAGGCAGATGATGAAGCGGCTCGATCTTAGGAAGCGCTCCTCCCTCAGCGCCGCAACCAGCTCGTCGGGGTCAACGTCGCAGGTCACCGGCTCAAGGCCCAGCAGGTCCAGCAGCTCGTCCATGGTAAGGACGTCGTCAACGGAAAGGATCTCCATCGCGGCGGCAATGCGCGACTGGAAGCGGATCGCCTCGGCCAGAAGCAGCCCCTCCGGAATCGTCCCGCCGGTCAGGCGCGAGAGCGCGCGCATGAAGGTGCGCCCGTAGTCGATGGTCTGGCGCGTGGCGATCGAGGTCGACGCAACGATGTGCCCACGACTCTTGGCGGTGTCGGCGAGCTGGTCCTTCAGCGTCTCGAGGTCTCCGCCAACAAGGAGCTCGGCACGGTCCCACAGGCGCGAGAACGCCTGCTCGGAATCGCACAGGGCCGACGCCGCCATGGTTGCGCGGGCGTTGAGGAACGCCGCAGACGACGGGTCAGTCTCCATAATGCCCAGGTCGCAGAGCTGGTACTTTGCGCCGGCACGCGCTGAGAGCATGTCGGGGACACCCGCGACGCCAATGCCGCGCGGCGTCGTGGAGGCCGTGATGGCGGCGTAGAGGTCCGTCGGGATGTGCGCCAGCGGCGTCCCCGTGCACCACGACGCGCAGACGAACGACGAAAGCGACAGCACGTCGACGCCTCCCACGGCGCAGACGACGTCGTCAGCCGTAACGTGCAGCTCCGCCAGTTTGGTTGCCAGTCCCTCCACCGCGGGCAGGGTGCACGCGCACGCCTCGCCAGCAAGGCGCACGAGCCTGACCAGGTAGCCGGCATCGGTCAGCAAGCGCCTGACGCGCTCGGCCAGCTCATCGCTCACGTCGCCGTCAGTGACAAGCGCGCAGGTATGCGGCTTGCCGGTAGACCCCTTGAGGACCGTGCCCAGCGTGCCGATGGCACCGTCTCCCACGCGCAGGTCGCACGACCCGCCCGGCATGGACACCCATTGCCTGATGACTTTGCTCGAGTTGTTGCTCACAGCAACCCCTTCTCCCATAGCAGCTGGGCGGCCTCGGTCGCCACCTGCTCAAAGGTCTTTCCACGAATGTCTATGGTGATGTCAGCCTCACGCTCGTACAGGGGGCGACGGTGGCGCCACAGCTCACGCGCCTCGTCTGGCGAGCCAAGGTCCGGGCGCTTCTCGGGGTGCTGGATCTGACGCAGCGAATCCTCGACGTCGCCGTCAAGAAACACCACGACGCCCATGTCGTGCATGAGCGCACAGCTCTCCTCATGCTCGACGATTCCGCCTCCGCAGCTCACAAGCAGGGACTTCTCGCCCTTCAGACGGTTGAGTGCGGCAACCTCAGCCTCGCGAAACGCCGCCTCGCCGTCCTGCGCAAAGATGTCGCAGACCGACTTGCGCACGATACGCTCGACCAGTCGGTCTGTGTCAACGTATTGTCTGCGGAAAAGACGACCGAGGTTACGTGCCAAGGTCGACTTTCCTGCGCCAAGAAAGCCCACGAAGAAGATGTGGTCACATCCCTCGTGGACGATGTATCCGTCCGCTCGCTCCATGTGGTGGTGCTCCGTGCCAAGTCGTTGTTTGCATCTGATTCTAACATGACGGAGCATGCAAAACAGTGTCCGAAGGGGCCACCCCCTTCGGACACCTTTGAAAACGCTCAGTCGCCCTCGTAGGTGCGCTCTCCGTAGACGGCTCGCTCGATCTTTCTGAAGATGAGCGTGTACCAGAGGTCCTTCTCGGACTGCGGCCTCACGAGGATCGTGCGCACACCGGCAAAGTTGCCTGCCGCGACATCGGTGAAGAGCTGATCGCCAACAAGCACGGTCTCCCCTGCCGTCACGCCCATGCGCCGCATGGCCACCCAAAGTGCCACCGGCGCCGGCTTCATGGCGTGATGCACCACGTCGCACCCCAGCTCGCGCGCAGAGCGTTCCACCTGCTTGGAGTGGAAGTTGTTGGAGACCACGCAGGTCTTGATGCCCGCCGCACGCACGCGCTCGAGCCACGCTATGACCTCGGGCGGGGCCACCGTGTCGTCGCGCGGCACGCAGGTGTTGTCACGGTCAATGAGCACGCACCGGACGCCGGCGCGCACAAGCGCGTCGACGTCGATGCGGTCTACGGTCGCAACACAGCGCCAGGGACGAGGGAATGCCATTTATGCAGTCTCCGCGTCGACCTTGTTGATGGCCTCGAGGTGCTGGTCGTAGGTCTCGGAGAAGGCATGGTAGGAATAGCCGTTCTCCTCGACGATGAGGAAGTACAGGTAGTTGGTGTCTGCCGGGTGCAGCGCCGCCTCGATGGACTGCAGGCTCGGGTTGCAGATCGGGGTGGGAGGCAGCCCGTAGTTGAGGTAGGTGTTGTAGGGGCTCTCGATCTCGAGGTCCTCAGGCGTGACCGCGCCACCGGTCACGTAGCCCATCGTCGCGTCGGACTGCAGGGGCATCCACTGGTTCAGGCGGTTATAGAAGGTGGACGAGACGTTCACCCAGTCGTCGCCGCTGTAGGCCTCCTTCTCGATGACGGACGCCATGATGAGGATCTTGTAGTCGGACATGTCAACGTCGTACTTGGCGGCGAGCTCGTTGCGGGCGGACTCGAAGTCCAGCGTCGCGACCTCGGTGGCGTACTGGTTGAGCAGGGTCCTGATGACGGAGTCCGCGGACTTCTCCTTGCCGCCCATGTCGTAGGTCTTGGGGAAGAGGAAGCCCTCGAGCGAGTCGTCGACCGCCTCGGACAGGAACGGGTAGTCGTTCACGTAGTTGGACGCCTTCGCACGCTCAAGGAACTCGTCGGCAGGAATGCCCAGGCGCTCTTCGACGATGCGCGCGACGTCTGCCACGTTGTAGCCCTCGGGAATCGTGAAGGAATCGGCCGTGGAGTTGGGACCTTCGACAAGCTGGCGCACGACCTCCTTGACGTTGGCGCCCGTCACGAAGCTGTAGCTTCCGCTCTTCATCGAGGCCTCGGCGTCCTGGTTGCGCACCTCCTTGAAGAAGGCCGCCGTGTCAGAGATGACGCCCGCCTCGCGCAGGATCTCGGAAATCTCCGCGCCACCAGCGCCCTCGGGAATGGTGATGTTGACCTCAAGGCCCGGCTCCACCGTGGGGCCGTCGTCGGTCGTGTCGAGCACCGTGTGGGTGAGCCAGTAGGTCAGGGCACCCATGACGGCGATTGCCACGATGACAAAGGCAATGATGGGCACGTGCATCTGGCTGTTGCGACGGCGACGCCTGCGGTCATGCTTGCCAGCCTGCTGCGCCGCGCGGCGCGTTGCCTGCGCGCTCCTGCGCGAGATGCCCGTCTGAACCATGGGCGTGGCCTTGGCCATAGGGGTCTGGGGGGCTTGCTGTGACTGGTTGGATCCGCCGGTAAGATGAGATCCTTGCTGGGTCTGTGCCATGTCAGTAGATTCCCTTGTCCTGCCTGGCGTCGAGCCAGGACTGCAAAAACAGAGAGGCGGCGACCATGTCGACCTTGCCTCGCATTCCTCTCTCAGAGCATCCCTCTTCGCGAAGGATACGCTTTGCCTCTGCCGAAGACAGCCTCTCGTCGGCAAATTCCAGAGGAAGACCGCAGGCTTCGGCAATCTGGCGCCCCTGCGCCATCACGCGCTCTGCCTGGGGGCCGTCTTCCCCAGCCATGGTCTTTGGCCTCCCGCACACCAGCACGTCGGGATCGTAGTCCTCAAGGATGCGCCGGAACGTGCGAGAAACACCCAGGACCTCGGCGGCGGGCAGCACCTTGACAGGGCTGGCGACGCGCCCGGTGGCATCGCTTGCCGCGATGCCCACGCGCACCTCCCCTATGTCAAGTGCCAGCGCCCTCATGCCCAGTCGCTATGCGCCAAGCAGCGTGCGAGCGGCGTCAAGCGCCGCGTCGATGCCGCTGACGTCGGAGCCGCCCGCCTGCGCCATGGCGGGCTTGCCGCCACCGCGGCCACCCACCTTGGAGGCAATCTCGCGAATGACGTTGCCCGCGGCAAAGCCGGCCTTCACGGCGGCGTCGGTTCCCGCCGCGAGCAGGGCCACCTTGCCCTCGGGCGTCGCGGACGCGAGCACGCAGGCGCAGGACTCTCCCAGACGGTCGCGCACGGAGTCCCAAGCGCTTCTGATCTCCTTGCCGTCAACGCCGTCAAGGCGCGTGACGACCAGCTGGTAGGAGCCCATGTCAACGGCGTTCGCAACGGCGTCGGCAACCTTGTTGGAGGAGCCGCCGGTGAGCGCGGCCTTGAGCTTCTTCTCTGCCTCGAGCTTCTCGGCGGCAAGTGCTGCCACGCGGGCGGGAACGTCTGCGGGACGGCACTTGAGCGCGTTGGCCACCTCGTCCATCTGGGCAAGGCGCTCGTCAACGTAATGGATGGCGCCGACTGAGGTCACGGCCTCGATGCGGCGGGCGTTGGAGCCCACGGAACCCTCGGAGACGATCTTGATGATGCCGCAGTCGGCGGTGTTGCGGGCATGGGTGCCGCCGCAGAGCTCGCGCGAGAAGGGCTTCTCGGAGGTGCCGGTGGAGACCACGCGCACCACGTCGCCGTACTTCTCGCCAAAGAGCGCCACGGCGCCGGAGGCCTTTGCCTCCTCGATGCCCATGACCTTGGTCACCATGGGCTCGGCGGCAAAGATCTGGGCGTTGACCAGGCCCTCGATGCGCTCGAGCTCGTCCTTGGAGAGAGCCTCGAAGTGCGTGAAGTCAAAGCGGAGACGATCGGGGGCAACCAGGGAGCCGGCCTGCTTGACGTGGTCGCCCAGGACCTCCTTGAGCGCGGCGTCCAGAAGGTGCGTCGCGGTGTGGTTGCGACGGATGAGCTCGCGGCGGCCGTGGTCGACGGTTGCGCACAGCACGTCGCCGACCTTCACCTCGCCGCCCATGACCTCGGCCACGTGGGCCGTGATGCCCTCGTGATGGCGCGTGTCGAGGACCTTGAGGGAGACGCCCTCGGCCGTGAGCTTGCCGGTGTCGCCCACCTGGCCGCCCATCTCGGCATAGACCGGCGGGCGGGCGAGCACGACGTCAACGTGGGTGCCCAGGGCAGCAGAGGCAACCTCGGCGCCGTCCACGACGAGCGCAAGCACGCGGGCCCCCTCGAGCCAGTCCTGCTCGTAGCCGGTAAACTCGGTGTCGTCGAGCTTGTCGGAAAGGGCCACCCACACGTCGTTGAAGGTGCCCCAGGCGTCCTGCTCGGCGTGGGCGCGGGCGCGCTCGCGCTGCTCGGTCATGCAGCGGTCAAAGCCGTCCATGTCGACGGAACGGCCAGCCGCCTCGCAGATCTCGCGCGTAAGGTCGATGGGGAAGCCATAGGTGTCATGAAGCTGGAAGGCGATCTCGCCCGAGAGGTCCTCGCCCTCGGCGAGGTTTGCGATGGCGGCCTCGAGCTTGGACTCGCCCGCGTCGAGCGTTCCGTTGAAGCGCTCCTCCTCCGCGGTCAGCAGCTGCAGGATGAGCGCCTTGTTCTCGGTGAGCTCGGGGTAGACGTCGGCCATGAGGCGCATGACCTCCTCGGAGTACGTGGAGAGGAAGGTGCCCTCGATGCCCAGCAGGCGCCCGTGGTACACGGCGCGGCGCAGCAGGCGGCGCAGCACGTAGCCACGGCCCTCGTTGGAGGGCAGGATGCCGTCGCCGATCATGAAGGTGACCGAACGGCTGTGGTCGGCCACGATGCGCATGGAGCGGTCAGCCTTGGCGTCTTCGCCATAGGTGCGGCCAGATAGGCTTTCCCCCACGCCGATGAGCGAGGTGAGGACGTCGCCGTCGTAGTTGGTGCCCTTGTGCTGCATGATGGCCGCGATGCGCTCCAGGCCCATGCCGGTGTCGATGTTCTTGTGCGGAAGGTCCGGCATCGAGCCGTCCTCCTGGCGGTCGTACTGCGTGAAGACGAGGTTCCAGAACTCGAGGTAGCGGTCGCCGTCATCGCCGGGGGCCTCGCCCTCGAACTCCGGGCCCTGGTCAAAGTAGATCTCGGAGCAGGGGCCGCAGGGGCCGGTGGGGCCGGCAGCCCAGAAGTTGTCCTCCTCGCCCAGGCGGGTGATGTGATTGTAGGCCACGCCGTGGGAGTGCCAGAGCTCGATGGCCTCGTCGTCGTCACGGAAGACCGTCATGTACAGGCGGTCCTTGGGAAGGCCCAGATGCTCCTCGCTCGTGATGAACTCCCAGGCCCAGGCAATGGCGTCGGCCTTGGAGTAGCCACCAAACGAGAAGTTGCCGAGCATCTCGAAGAAGCTCAGGTGGCGCGAGTCGCCGATGTTGTCGATGTCGTTGGTGCGCAGGCACTTCTGGCAGGAGGTGGCGCCAATCTCGGGCATGGTCTTGATGCCCTGGTAGTACTCCTTGAACTGGTTCATGCCCGCGTTGGTGAGCAGAAGCGACGGGTCGTCGGGGACGAGCGACGAGGACGGATAGAGCTTGCAGCCCTTGGCCTCAAAGAAGTGCAGGAAGTCGTCACGGATCTCTGCCGTCGTCATGGTCTTGTAGTCGGTGGTCATGGTTCTCCTCGCATGTGGTGCGGAATCGTTCCAATTGTTTGATTCTAGTGCATGTGGCATGACATGCCACATTGCCCGCGCTACCACACAAAAAAGGCCGAAGGGACACGCCCTCCGGCCTTGGGAACCCGTGAAGGAATGAGCCTATTTGCTGAGCACGATGAGCATCTCGGCGTTCATCAGGTCGCTCATGTCTATGAGCAAGGAGCCATCGAGTTTGAGGACGGGGACCTTGACGGACGCGTCTGCGGTGTCAAAGATCGACGCGCCGTCCGCCTCGATCGCATAGGTGGTGTCGTCCCCCTTCATGGAGACCTTGCCGCCTTCGGAGAAGGCGACCGTGGGATCGCCAAATCCAAACTGTTCAGAAATGGCCCCCGGGTCACCCGTAATCGTGACGCCCGACACGACGATGGCCTCGACATTCCAGGAACCGAGCAGGTCGGCCTCGGACGAGATGGGCTTGGCAGCCGACTTGTCATACGTCACCGCATTTGGATAGCTGCCGTCAGGCGTCATGATGAGGACCGCCCCCTCCTCCTCGTCCAGAACAACCCTGAGCTTGCCGTCCTCGAGGGAGGACGAGACCACGAAGGCAGAACCGTCTTCCCGTGCGACCGTGAGGGGGATCGAGCCGCCAGACTCCTCCCAGACAAGCGTGAGCGCATCCGAGCCAAACGTGAAGGTGCCCGTGCCGTCCTCCTTAAGCTCGACCTGCGTCTTCGAGAACTGATCCGCAAGGTCTTCGCCACCAAACAGCGTCATGGCCTCTGCGATATTGCCCGTCATCGAGATGCCGCCTGTCTCGAAGCCCGCGACCTTCCATGTCCCCACGGGGCTCGTCACAACAGGCGTAGAGTCTGGGCTTGTGGTCTCATCGGTCGTGGATTCGGTAGTGGCGGTTGCCTCGGTCGTAGGCTCCGCTGAGGGTGGCGCGCTTGTCGAGCTCCCACCGCATGCGACGAGCGCCAGGCTGAGCGCGCACAGGACGGCCAACATACCCCTCTTCTTCATGTCTCTCCCCCTTCTCAGGTTGCTGACAACCCACGCTGCTACTGTAACATATATAAATGACCTTATATGACGTCTGTAAGCACCATAGAGGGCCCGGCCCCGTTTTGCATTGTGCATTGCAAAACGGGGCCGGGCCCTTCTCTGCACTTGAGTTGAGCGTCGCAGCTACTCGAGCTTTTCCTGCACGCGACGCAGGGCACGACGCAGAAGGCGCGAGACCTGGACCTGAGAGATGCCCAGCTTCTCGGCGATTTCTACCTGCGTGAGACCATCGACGAAGCGCATGCGGATCGCCTCCTGCTCACGCGGGGAGAACGAGGCGATGGTGTCCTCGATGACCATGCGGTCGTCAGACGACACGAGCTCGGCATCCTCCGTGGCGAAGCGGTCGATGACCGAGGGAGCGTCGTCATCCTCGCTTGTCCCGCCGCCCTCGAGGGGCACCGAGGTATAGGCGCTGGACGACTCCATCGCCTCAAGCACCTCGTCGACGCTCGCGCCAATCCTTATAGCGACCTCATCGACGGTCGGCGTGCGGTTGAGCTCGCTCGTCAGCTCGTCTGTGGCCTGGTTGACCTTGGCGGAGAGCTCCTGGAGGCGCCTTGGCACGCGGACCGACCAGCCCTTGTCACGGAAGTGGCGCTTGATCTCGCCCATGATGGTGGGCGTGGCAAAGGTGGTGAACTCGAGCCCGCGCTCGGGGTCAAAGCGATCGATGGCCTTGATGAGGCCGAGCGACCCGACCTGCACCAAGTCTTCCATCGGCTCGCCGCGGTTCTTGAACTTGGAGGCAAGAAAGCGCACCAAGTTGAGATGGCTCTCTATGAGCTGCTCGCGCGCGTCCTCGTCGCCCTCCTCCTTGTATCGGCGGAAGAGCTCGCGCGTGCGGTCCTTGTCCCAGGCGAGTCTGCCATGGCCCACGCGCGAGGAGCGGCGAAGGCGGCGGCGCTCGGCGGATGCGTCAGCGGACATGCGTAGAGACCCTCTTGACGATGGAAAGCTCAGACCCATCCTCAGAGACGCCAAAGTCGTCGCACACGGCAGAGAGCAGAAGCTCGATGAGGTCGAGGTCTGCGTTGCTCTCTGCATCGGCATCGCCAAGCGAGAAGGCCATGCGGACCTCGTCGGAGGACAGCTCGAACGAGACGTCACAGGCCTCGGGCGCGGTGGCGCAGGCAAAGACAAACCCTTCCTCGGCTGCCATGCGCACGTCCTCGACGTCATCGACGTCCATCTCGCACAGGACCGCAAGGTTAGAGGCGGTCATGCGCACGACGCGGGCAAAGGATGCAGCCGCAGGAACGCGGAGGCAAACGGAGTCTGAGCTCATGGAAGGCCCCTTACTCGGCGTCGGAGCCGTAGGTCACGTAGCCGTTGTCGGCAGGAGCCGCGGAGATGGGATCCTCCTCGACAGGCGCCTGAGCGGTAGCCTCAACAAGCGCGGCAGACTTTGCGGCGGCGCGTCCCGTGATGCGGTTCACCGCAGCGGCAACACCATTGGCGGCAGTCGTGGCGACGTTCTTGACGGAATCGGTGACCGACGTTGCGGTCTCGCCCACGGAAGAGACGTCTCCCAGAATCGAGTTGACATGACCGAGCGAGCCGTTTGCCTCCTCCAGGGTCGTGCCAAGCTGCTCCAGAAGGGGCTGGAGTTCCTTGACGGAGGGCTGGATGTCGTCCATCAGGCCATCAACCTTGCCAATGATGGGCTGCGCCTGGCCAATCGTCTCGTTGGCGGTAACGGTGAGCTCGTCGATGGTGGTACGAGCCTTGCGGATGGTCAGGGCAAGCTCGACGATTGCCCAGATGGCCGCGGCAATAAGCAAGACAAGGGCAATGTTTAATGGCGTAGGTTCAAAAGTCATGATGGTGTTCCTTATCTTCGCGTGTGATTGGGTGCACAGGCTGGAGCACCCACCTTTGGGAATCATTTTACCCATTTGGGACAAGAAGCACACATG
>JAFUBJ010000310.1 GCA_017460265.1 Atopobiaceae bacterium
ACTACTCGGCATCCTCCTCGACCTTGGTGACCTCGGCCACGGGAGCCGCAGCCTTGGCCTTGACTGGCTCAGTCACGAGCTCGATGATGACGACCTCAGCGGCGTCGCCCTTGCGGGGACCGAGCTTCATGATGCGGGTGTAGCCGCCGTTGCGGTCGGCCCACATGCCCTGAGCGGCCTTGTCAGAGATCTCGCCCACACTCTGGGCGTCGCCAACCTTGGCGATGGCCAGACGACGGGAAGCAAGGTCGCCCGTCTTGGCCCACGTGATGACCTTGTCCACGTCGGGACGGATGGCCTTGGCGCGCTGCTCGAGCGTCTTGATGCGGTCATTGGCGAGAAGGGCCTTGAGAAGGCTCTTCTTCATTGCCTTGGTGTGAGAGGCGTCGGTGCCGAGCTTCATGCCCCTCTTCTTGTTGTGCCTCATGGTCTATCTCCTTGTGTGCGCGAGCCTAGGCCTTAAGCCCGAGGCCCATGGCCTCAAGCTTGTCCTTGACTTCCTCGATGGACTTCACGCCGAAGTTGCGGATGTTGAGCAGGTCGTTCTCGGAGAACTCCACGAGCTGGCGCACGGAGTGGAGGCCGGCGCGCTAGAGGCCGGTGTAGGAGCGGACGGAAAGGTCCAGGTCCTCGATCTGCTTGTCAAGCTCGGTGTTGTCCTCCTCGACGCCCGTGGCGAAGATCGAAGGCTCGTCGTCGGCCTCCTCCTCTTCTGCCAGCGTCATGAAGGCGCTCATGTGCTGGTTGATGATATTGGCAGCCTCAACCACCGCCTCGCGCGGGGTGACGGAGCCGTCCGTCTCGACCTCAAGGACAAGACGGTCATAGTTGGTGTGCTGGCCCACGCGGCAGGGCTCGACGGCCTTGGCGCAACGACGCACGGGCGAGTACAGGGAGTCGACGTGGATGATCCCGATGGGGTCATCGTCGCGCTCGTTGTCGTCGCCAGAGACGTAGCCGCGGCCACACCCGATGCGCATCTGCATGGAGAGGTGAGCGCCCTCGCCCAGGGTGCAGATGTGATGCTCGGGGTTGACAAGCTCGAACTCCGCGGGAATCTTGAAGTCGCCACCGGTGACCTCGCAGGGGCCCTCGACGTTGATCGAGGCGGTTGCCTCGTCGCCGGTGCCCATGGAGCGCAGCACCAGGCCCTTGACGTTCAGGACGATGTCGGTGACATCCTCAAAAACGCCCGGGACGGTGGTGAACTCGTGCTGGACGCCATCGATCTGGATGGCCTCGACGGCAGCTCCGCCCAGGGAGGAGAGCAGCACGCGACGCAGCGAGTTGCCCAGCGTGTCGCCATAGCCGCGCTCAAGCGGCTCGGCGGTCACGCGCGCCAGGGTCTCGTTGACCTCTTCTACCGACACCTGCGGCCGGATGAATTCGGACATGGTACCTCCTACCGTTCCCAGGATTGATTACTTCGAGTAGAGCTCGACGATGAGCTGAGCGTCGATGTCAAGGTCAATCTGGTCACGGGTGGGGAGCTGCAGGACGGAGCCCTGGAGCTTCTCGATGTCAACCTCAAGCCAGCCAGGGACGGCCATGCTCTCGGAGGAAATCAGGGCCTCCTTGATGGGGAGCAGCTCCTTGGCCTTGGGGGCCACGGCGATGACGTCGCCGGCCTTGACGCGATACGAAGGAATGTCAAGACGCTTGCCGTTGACGGTGATGTGGCCGTGACGGACGGTCTGACGGGCCTCCTTGCGGGTGCGCGCAAAGCCCAGACGGAACACGACGTTGTCAAGACGGCTCTCGAGGATGGACATCAGGTTGTCACCGGTAATGCCATCGAGCTTCAGTGCCTTGTCGTAATAGCTGCGGAACTGCTTCTCGAGCACGCCATAGATGAACTTGGCCTTCTGCTTCTCGCGAAGCTGGATGCCGTACTCGCTCTGCTGACGACGGCGCTGCTTGGGCTGGCGGTTGGACTTCTTGTTGATGCCCATGACCACCGGGTCAATGTCAAGCTGACGGCAGCGCTTGAGGACAGGGGTCCTATCAATTGCCATTGCTACTGTCCTCCCTTACTACACGCGACGACGCTTGCACGGACGGCAACAGTTGTGCGGAATGGGGGTCTTGTCCTGGATGCCCGAGACCTCGAGGCCGGCGGCCTGGAGGGAACGGATGGCCGTCTCGCGGCCAGAGCCGGGGCCCTTCACGAAGACGGCAACCCTGCGCAGGCCATGCTCCATGGCGGCCTTGGCAGCCGTCTCGGCGGCAAGCTGAGCCGCGAACGGAGTGGACTTACGGGAGCCCTTGAAGCCGACGGTGCCGCCGGACTGCCAAGAGATCACGTTGCCCTGGGGGTCGGTGATCGAAACGATCGTGTTGTTGAACGTGCTCTTGATGTGGGCCTGGCCCACAGCGATGTTCTTGCGGTCGGCGCGGCGGACGCGGACGACCTTCTGCTGCTTCTTAGCCATCGTCTACTCCCTAGCCCCTCTTCTTTGCACCGATCTGGCGACGCTTGCCCTTGCGGGTGCGCGCGTTGGTGTGGGTGCGCTGGCCGTGGACAGGGAGGCCCTTGCGATGACGGAGGCCGCGGTAGCAGCCGATCTCCATCAGGCGGGCAGTGTTCTGGCGAACCTCACGACGGAGGTCGCCCTCGGTGGTGTAGTTCTCATGAATGTAGTCACGAAGACGCGTGACCTCGTCCTCGGAGAGGTCCTTGGACTTGATAGCGGGGTCAACGCCGCACGCGTCGCAAATCTTCTTTGCG
>JAFUBJ010000311.1 GCA_017460265.1 Atopobiaceae bacterium
AGGGCGAGGTTTCCTATACGGATACGGGATGGCTCGAGAGCTTCAATACCGAGGAGTACGCGGCCGTGAACGAGGGTGGCTTCATTGCGGTGGCAACCCAGCCGCTCTCGACCGTCTCGGCAGACGTTGACACGGCAAGCTGGTGCAACCTGCGCCGCATGGTTCGTGACGGTTACCGCATCGCGGGATCAGGAGACGAGGGCATCGACATCATCCAGGACGCGGAGGATGAGTGGGACTACTACGATGACCTGGTGATTCCTGCCGGGGCGGTGCGCATCGAAGAGATGCTCAACTACTTTGGCTACGACTA
The DNA here is from genome assembly GCA_017460265.1 of Atopobiaceae bacterium. Lineage (GTDB taxonomy): Bacteria > Actinomycetota > Coriobacteriia > Coriobacteriales > Atopobiaceae > UBA1367. The sequence continues at coordinate 314 of JAFUBJ010000311.1, forward strand.
CGCCGCGCCGACGGGCGACGAGCGCTTCTCGGTGACCACGCATCTGGGTGCCTGTCCGTGGAACGACAAGACCGAGCTTCTGACCCTGGGCTTTGCGACGGCTCCTGAAGACGTGGCGACCGAAAAGGGCCGCAACCTGGTGTTTCTCATTGACGTTTCCGGCTCGATGGACGATGCCGACAAGCTCGACCTGCTCAAGGACTCCTTTGGGGAGCTTGTCAAGAAGCTCGATGCCAACGACCGCGTGTCGATTGTGACCTACGCAAGCGGGGAAGAGCTGGTGCTGGATGGCGTTTCCGGAGACCAGGGGCGCACGATCATGCGCGCCATCAACCGCCTGCATGCGGACGGCTCCACCAATGGCGAGCGCGGGCTCGAGCTTGCCTATGAGGTTGCCGAGCGCAACTTCATCGAGGGCGGCGTGAACCGCATCGTCATGGCGTCAGACGGCGACCTCAACGCGGGCATGACCAGAGAATCCGACCTGCACGACTACGTGAGCAAGAAGCGAGAGACGGGCGTGTACCTCTCGGTCTTGGGCTTTGGCGCGGGCAACTACAAGGACACCAAGATGGAGACCCTGGCCGATGACGGAAACGGATCCTACCACTACATTGACTGCAAGGAAGAGGCCGAGCGCGTCTTTGGCGAGCGCCTGAGCGCAAACCTCGTGCCGTTTGCCGATGACGTCAAGGTGCAGATTGAGTTCAATCCGGCCCAGGTCAAGGCATATAGGCTCATTGGCTATGAGAACCGCGAGATGGCGGACGAGGACTTTCGTGACGACACGGTCGATGCCGGTGACGTGGGTCCGGGGGCGCAGTTTACGGTGGCGTACGAGATCGTGCGTGCCGACTCCGACTTCGAGCTGGGCGTGGGCGACCTCAAGTACCAGGAGAGCGTGGCGACAGGCTCGGACGAGTGGCTGACGGCGACGGTGCGCTACCACGCCTTTGACGACGATGCGGTCCATGAGCAGACGAAGGTCGTGGATGAGGACGCGTGGCAGGCAGATCCTGGTGAGGACTGGCGCTTCCAGGCTGCCGTCATCGAGCTGGGAATGCTGATGCGCGACTCCGAGCATGCGGGCACCTCCAGCCTTGACGACGTTCGCACGCTGGCAGGGGAGGATCGCGACGGCTTCCTCGACGTCGTTGAAAGCCTGTAAGTGAGACGCCGGGGGTAGCCCCCTTTGTTGCGCGCAACA
>JAFUBJ010000312.1 GCA_017460265.1 Atopobiaceae bacterium
CTGCCCCCCGAGACGGACGAGGACGTCCTTGCCATCACGGCTGCCGCGCAGCGCGTGCTCGACATTGGGCGCGAGGTGGTCGGCCGCGGCGACAAGAGCGGCGTCACGGTCTCCATCTCGGTGGCGGTCTTTGTGCCCAAGAGCTACACGCCCTTCCAGTGGTGCGGCCAGCTTCACATCGATGAGGTCCGTCGGCGCCAGCAGCTGATGCTGCATTCCGCCAAGGACCGAGACATCCGCATCTCGTACCATGACGCCAAGGTGTCGGTGGTCGAGGCGGCGCTCTCCAAGATGGGGCGCGCGGGCTTCGACCTGGTGTATGGCGCATGGCGGCGGGGATGTCGCTTTGATGCCTGGACGAGCGAGTTCGACTATGACCAGTGGGTCGAGGCGGGCCGTGCCATGGGCATCGACATCGAGGAGCTTGCGGCCGAGCCGACGCCCCTCGACGCGCGTCTGCCGTGGGATCACACCTCTCCCGGCGTCTCCAAGGGCTTCCTGCTTCGCGAGTGGCGTCGCGCCGTCGAGGGGAAGACGACTTCGGATTGCACGATGACGAGCTGCGCGGGGTGCGGCGTATGTCCCACGCTTGGCGTCGACAACAACATAGCCGGTGATCGCCATGGCCGATGAGCTCTATCGCCTCCGCGTGGCCTACGCAAAGGACGGCCGCCTGGCATATCTGGGACATCTCGAGGTCATCAACACGGTGGAGCGCTCCATCCGGCGCTCCGGCCTTCCGTTTTCGGTGGGCAACGGCTTTGCACGCCGCATGCGGGTGCAGTTCTCCCAGGCGCTTCCCGTGGGCGCGTCCTCGGAAGGGGAGTACTACGACGTGATGCTCACCGAGCATGTTGATGCCTCGGAGGCTCTGGAGCGGCTCAAGGCCGCGTCCCCACGTGCGCTGGGACCGTATCGCGCCGCCTACGTCGTCAGAAAGGCCCCTGCGCTCGAGGCGTGGCTGAACAGGGCGCTTTGGCATGTCGAGCTGCGGGGGAGCGGCCTTTCCGCCCCGCTTCTGGACGAGGCGCTCCGCTCCGTCGCCGCGCAGGGAAGAATCGACTTCATGCGTGGCGACAAGCCCCGCAGCGTCGACCTGTCCCAGACCCTCGTCTCGTGGGACCTTGCGCAGCGGCCCTGGGGCGTCTCCCTTGACCTGCAGACGCGCTCGTCAAACCTCGGCGCGCTGCGTCCCGCCATCCTTCTTGACGCCGCCTTTGGGCAGGAAGGGCTCTCGGGATGCGTCCGGCAGTCGCAACGCGTGTGCAGGACGGGGCAGTGGCACGAGGAAGATGGGCGTCTTGTGGAGCCGTTCGACCTGACTTTTGCGTGGTCATTGACGTAGTTGCTCCATGCGAGTAAGATTGCGAACTGTTGCAGTCAATCAGCAATGAAGGGTTAAGTATGTACGCTATCGTTTCCACTGGTGGCAAGCAGTACAAGGTTGCCGAAGGTGACGTCATCGACGTCGAGAAGCTTGAGGCGCAGCCTGGCGACAAGGTCGAGCTTGACGTTCTCCTGCTTGCCGATGGTGCTGGTGTTGTCGTCTCTCCTGACGAGCTTGCCAGCGCCAAGGTCTCCGCAGAGGTCGTAGAGCAGTTCAAGGGCAAGAAGGTGCTCGTCTTCAAGCTCAAGAAGCGCAAGCGCTATCACCGCACGCGCGGCCATCGTCAGAACCTGACGAAGCTCAAGATCGTCTCCCTCCCCGCGCTCAGCGCCGAGTAGTCCACCCCGTACGAAGTAAGGCAGGTACCATCATGGCTCATAAGAAGGGTCTCGGCTCCTCGCGCAATGGTCGCGACTCCAACGCCCAGCGTCTTGGCGTGAAGATCTATGGTGGCCAGAAGATCAAGACTGGCCAGATCATCGTCCGCCAGCGTGGCACGCACATCACCCCCGGCGAGAACGTCGGTCGCGGCAAGGACGACACGCTGTTCGCCCTCGCTGACGGCGTCGTCGAGTTCACCAAGGGTGCCAAGCACTACGTGCACGTCCGCACGGCCTAGTCGCCAACGGCGCACGGTCGCTTAGACAAGAGACGGGGGTCCTGCCGCGGCGGGGCCCCTTTTTTGTACAAACCCGCACTTGATGCGCCATCGCATGCGAACGCGCTGCGAGTAGGCTACCATCTAGTGGTTGGCAACATCGATAAGATAAGGAGGGGTTGTGCCCACCTCCACCTTCACAGACCTCTGCCGCATCAACGTCAAGGGCGGCGATGGCGGCGCAGGATGCATGTCGTTTCGGCGCGAGGCCTTCGTGCCCAAGGGCGGGCCTGACGGCGGCGACGGCGGCAATGGCGGCAACGTCATTCTCGAATGCGACCCTCAGCTCTCGTCGCTCATAGACTATCGCTACAAGCACCATTTCCGCGCGGAGCGCGGAACCCACGGCCAGGGCGCCCGCAGGCACGGGCGCGCGGGGGAGGACCTCGTCCTGCGCGTCCCCATGGGGACCGTCGTTCGCGAGCTCGACCTCGAGACGCTCGAGCCCCTCTACGAGCTTGCCGACCTTACCCAGCCGGGCGAGCGCGTGGTGGTGGCGCCCGGAGGCATTGGCGGCCGCGGCAACATTCACTTCGTCACCTCGGTGCGCCGCGCCCCCGCCTTCGCCGAGAAGGGCGAGCCCGCCATGGAGCATTGGATCGAGCTCGAGATGAAGCTCATGGCCGATGCCGCGCTCGTGGGAATGCCCTCGGTGGGGAAGAGCTCGCTCATCGCCCGACTCTCCGCCGCACGGCCCAAGATCGCCGACTATCCCTTCACGACGCTCGTTCCCAACCTGGGCGTCGTGCGTGCGAAGTCCGGCGACTCGTTCGTCGTCGCCGACGTTCCCGGCCTCATCGAGGGTGCAAGCGAGGGGCGCGGCCTTGGCCACGAGTTCTTGCGCCACATCGAGCGCACCGCGCTACTCCTGCATGTGGTCGACGTGACGGGCGGCTATGAGGGGCGCGACGCCGTCGAGGACTACGAGACCATCAACGCCGAGCTCGCCGCCTATGCGAGCGAGCTGGCGGTGCGCCCCCAGATCGTCGTGGCAAACAAATGCGACATGCCAGGCACCGAAGACGCGGTCGCACGCCTCAGGCAGCGTGCGCAAGAAGACGGCCATCCCTTCTTTGCCGTTTCAGCCGTCACGGGCGAGGGCCTTGACCAGCTCGTGAGCGTGACCGCGTCCGAGGTCTTGAGCCTGCGCGAGGAGCTTGCCATTGCCGAGCCCTCTAACGACCGCACCGCAGTCTATGAGCGCGAGCGTCAGCGCAGGGACCGCACGGTCACCATCTCCCGTGACCACACGGGCGCATGGCGCGTCAGCGGAGGCGCGATCGAGCGCATGGTGGTTCAGACCGACTGGGAAAACGACGAGGCCGTCCTGTTCCTTCAGCATCGCTTTGACCGCATCGGCCTTGACGACAAGCTTGCCGCCCACGGCGCAAAGCCGGGCGACGAGGTCCGCATCCTCGGGTTCGAGTTCACCTACGAGGGCGAGCCCGACGACGCCTACGCCGAGATCGACGAGGCGATCGGCCTTCTGGACGAGGGAGAGTGAGCGCGATGCTCGTAGTGGTGAAGGTGGGGTCCTCCACGCTCGTCGATGCCGGCGGCGCGCTGGACCGCGCCTACATTCGCACGCTCTGCGACCAGGTCGCCTCCCTGGTCGACGAGGGGCATCGCGTCATCGTCGTATCCTCTGGTGCCGCGGCCGTCGGCCGTGAGCGCCTGGGGTTCACCTCTCGTCCCTCCGACATCCCAAGCCTGCAGGCCTGTGCGGCCGCAGGCCAGGCGGCGCTCACCGAGGCCTACGCCGAGGTGCTCGCCTCTCGCGGCATCCCGTGCGCCCAGGTGCTCCTGACCAGGCGCGACGTCGTCGACAGAGAGGGCTACCTCAACGCCCGCAACACCTTCAGCCGCCTTTTGGAGCTCGGGGCCGTGCCGGTGGTCAACGAGAACGACACCGTGTCGGTCGCAGAGTTTGCCTTTGGCGACAACGACATGCTTGGCGCCATCGTGTCTGCCCTCGTGGGTGCCGACCTCTACGTCATCTGCTCGGACGTCGAGGGCCTCTTCACGGCAAATCCCAACGTCGACCCGACGGCTTCCCTCGTGGAGCGCGTCGAGCGCGTCAGCGCCGACATCTCGCAGATGGCTGGAGGGGCCGGCTCGTCGTTTGGCACGGGGGGCATGGCCTCAAAGCTGCGCGCCGCCCGCGCCATGATCGCGGCGGGCATCCCCACCGTCATCTGCAAGGGCCGTGAGGCAGATGTCGTGCGGCGCGTCGTGGCCGGCGAGGCCGTGGGAACGCGCTTCGAGGCGCCAGAGGGCTCGCCCCACGGCAGCGCGCTCAAGCTCTGGATTGGCCTGGCCGAGATGCCCCAGGGCTCGCTCGTGCTGGACGAGGGCGCCTGCCGGGCGGTGCTCGACCGGGGGGCGTCGATCCTTCCGGTCGGCATCATAAGGGCCGAGGGGAGCTTCTCGGCAGGTGACGTGGTCAACGTGCTGAGCGAGCAGGGGGACCTGCTCGGCCGCGGCGTCACGCGCTACTCGTCCGACGAGATGGCGCGCGTCCATGGCCTCAAGCTCGACGTCATTGCCCGGTTCATGCCCGAGAAGGACGGCCAGCCCGCGGTTCACCGTGACGAGCTGCTCGTCTTCTAGATTCGCTCACCCTGAGGAGGGGAAAGAGATGGTTGTGACCTTTGCCGAAGAAGAGGTCGATCGCGTGGCGGAGGGAGTCGTCGCGGAGGGCGACCTGCCCCTCCTTGGCCAAGACCCACATGCGACGTATCGCCTGGGCATCATGGGCGGCACCTTCGACCCCATCCACAACGGCCACCTCGTTGCCGCGGAGCAGGCGCTCGGCGACCTGGGCCTTGACGTCGTGGTGTTCATGCCCGCCGGCCGCCCCGCGTTCAAGCTTGACAAGAACGTGTCGTCCGGCGAGGACCGCGATACCATGACGCTCTTGGCCACCTCCGACAACCCGCACTTTCTGGCGAGCCGCTTCGAGGTCGATCGCGAGGGCGTGACCTATACCGCCGACACGCTCGAGCTCATGCGGCGCATGTACCCCGACAACGTCGAGCTCTACTTCATCACCGGTGCCGACGCCATCGCCGACATCGTGCATTGGCGCGACGCCGACCGCGTGGCGAGCTGCGCGCGGCTGGTCGGCGCCACCCGTCCCGGCTACGACCTCGACCACGCCAGGGCCAACATCGCCGCCTCGCCCTTCGCCTTTGACGTCACCTACCTTGAGGTGCCGGCACTGGCCATCTCGTCGAGCTACCTGCGCGACAGGGTCAGGGCGGGCCAGAGCCTGAGGTACCTCACGCCCGAGCCCGTGAGCGGCTACATACAAAAGCACGGGCTCTACGGCGTGCGCCACGGGCGCTACGAAAGCTAAGGAGGGTCGCATGAGCTGGAAGTGGAGCTATGGGAAGGCCGCATATGACAGGCGCGAGCGGGCTTGTCTCGAGCGCCTCGAGGCCGACTTGCGCGACCACATGGAGGCCGTCAAGCCCAAGCGCTATGCGCATTCGCTTTCGGTCGCGCGCACGGCAGAGCAGATGGCCCTCGCCTACGGCGTGAGCCCCTTCGAGGCGCGCGTGGCAGGCATCCTGCACGACTGGGACAAGGTCCTCTCGGCCGAGGAACAGGTGGCGCATGCCCGCGTCCTGGGCGTCGATCTGGGAGTGGACATCCAGCTCGTGCAGCCGCTCCTGCACGGCATCACCGCCGCGCGAACGCTTCCCGAGCGCTATCCCGAGCTGCCGGC
>JAFUBJ010000313.1 GCA_017460265.1 Atopobiaceae bacterium
ACGCTCTCGACCTCGCCGATGAGGATCTTGGTGCTGCGCGGCACCTCGACACCGGCCATCTCGGCGATGGTCGCGGCGCGCTGGCCCACGATGCGGGCGTTCAGGCTGCCGTTGATGTTGATGGTCTTGCGGACCTTGTCCAGCTCCTCGCCCTTGAGGAAGTAGCAGCCGCGGCGCTCGAACTCGGCTCGGGCCTCGTCGTAGACGTCGTCTAGCACGGGCACGCTCAGCTCGGAGGCGCAGATCATGCCGTTGTCGAAGGTCTTGGAGTGGATGATGGAGTTGACGGCCATGCGCACGTCGGCGGTGCTGTCGATGATGGCCGGGGTGTTGCCCGCGCCGACGCCCAGTGCCGGGGTGCCGGAGCTGTAGGCGGCCTTGACCATGCCCGGGCCACCGGTGGCCAGGATGATGTCGGCGGAACGCATGACCGTGTTGGTCATGTCGAGGGAGGGCTTGTCGATCCAGTCGATGATGCCCTCGGGGCAGCCCGCGGCCTCGGCGGCCTCGCGGACGATGCGCGCCGCCTCGGCGGTGCACTTGCCGGCGCGCGGATGCGGGCTGATGATGATGGCGTTGCGCGTCTTGAGCGCGATGAGGCACTTGAAGATGGCCGTTGACGTGGGGTTGGTGGTGGGGATGACCGCTGCCACGATGCCCATGGGCTCGGCGACCTGCTTCACGCCGCCGACGGGGTCCTCTGAGATGACGCCGCAGGTCTTGGTGTAACGGTACTTGTTGTAGATGGACTCGGAGGCGTAGTGGTTCTTGATGACCTTGTCCTCCATGACGCCCATGCCCGTCTCCTCGACGGCCATCTTGGCCAGCGGAATGCGCGCCGTGTTGGCGGCGAGGGCGGCCTCATAGAAGATCTTGTCCACCTGCTCCTGCGTGAAGGTGGCAAACTTCGCCTGCGCGGCGCGCATCTCGGAAAGGCGCGCGGTCAGCGTGGCGACGCTGTCGATGGGAGTCCTGTTGATCCCTGCCATGCTTCCCCCAATCTCATTCGTTGTGTTGCACATGGTCTGAAGAGATTGTAGCCGAGGGAGGGAGCGTTCCTCACATGGGACGGCAATCTTGACCCAAAGGGGACATCATGCGGGCGCTTCGATTTGGCACCAGGACTCTCTTGTCACGTTACGACAGCCGCGCCTCGAGCTCGAGGATGAGCTCCTTCGCGTCGCGGGGCCCACATTCCAGGCGGTGCCATTCCCCTTCCGCCTGATAGCACACAACGGGACCAAAGCCGCCCACCAACGTGCGCGCCGCCTGCTCGAAGAGCGGGTCTGACTTGAGGCCGGGATAGCGAACGACCTCCACACGCGGATGGCAGCGCAGGTAGTTGGCCACCACCTGCGCCACGTCGGACACCACGCGCCAACGCTCGGCTCCCATCTGCGCGCTGAGCTCCTTCAGCCCGTCAAGCGAGAAGTCCATGCGTCTCTCCCCTTTCCTGGCACCAATAACGAAGCAGGCTCCCCGCCAGAGACGACGAGGAGCCTGTGCAGACCGTTATGTGGCGACTACCTGCGCTCGGCGATCTCTGCCGTGATGTCGGCGATGAAGTCGTCGAGATCGCGCTGGACCGTCTCGTTGGAGCGGTCGCGAACGCTGATGTTGCCCGCGTCGCGCTCCTTCTCGCCCAGGATGAGCATGTAGGGAACGCGGTCGACGCCACGCGCCTCGCGGATCTTGTAGCCGATCTTCTCGTCGCGCTCGTCGACCCTCACGCGCACGCCGGCGGCCTTGAGCTTGGCGCCCACCTCGAGCGCGTACTCGCGCGTCTTCTCGGAGACGGGCAGGACCTTGACCTGGCAGGGGCTGAGCCACGTGGGGAACTTGCCAGCGTACTGCTCGATAAGCATGCCGATGAAGCGCTCGAAGCACCCGAAGCCCGCGCGGTGGATCAAGATGGGGCGGTGCTTCTCGCCGTCGGCGCCGGTGTACTCGAGCTCGAAGTTCTGCGGAAGCTGGAAGTCGAGCTGGATGGTGCCGCACTGCCAGGTGCGGCCCAGGCAGTCCTCCAGGTGGAAGTCGATCTTGGGGCCGTAGAAGGCGCCGTCGCCCTCATTCAGGATGTAGTCGACGCCCATGGCCTCGAGCGCCTTGCGCAGGCCTTCCTCGGCAAGCTCCCAGTCCTCGTCGGAACCCATGGAGTTGTCGGGGCGCGTGGAGAGCTCCACGTGGTACGGGAAGCCAAACTGCTTGTGGTAGGTGGTGATGAGGTGCGCCGTCTCGGTGACCAGCTCGGTGATCTGGTCGGGACGCACGAACAGGTGGGCGTCGTCCTGGGTGAAGGAGCGCACGCGGAAGAGGCCGTGCAGGGCGCCGCGAAGCTCGTGGCGGTGGTCAAGGCCGGCCTCGGCGAGCTTGAGGGGCAGGTCGCGGTAGCTGCGCGGCTTGCTCTTGAAGATGAGGCACGCACCCGGGCAGTTCATCGGCTTGACGGCATAGTCCTCGTCGTCGATGAGGGTGGTGTACATGTTCT
>JAFUBJ010000314.1 GCA_017460265.1 Atopobiaceae bacterium
CGTCGGAGGCGCCCGCCTCTTCGGCTTCGCCGGACCCGGACGCTCTCGCGCTGACGACAGCTGAAAGCCTTGTTTTGCAAGCATTGTTAACGGGAGCAGCAGCTCCTTCTGACCCAGAGGGACAGATGTTGTCGCTTGTGATTGATAGCATTAACGAGAAGCTCTTTGACGTGGTGGGGGATGCCGTCATAGAGTATGAGGGTGACGATCCGGTCCTTGTTGAGGACTATCTAGATGACGTGAGGGAGATTCTGGGCGCATGACAGACGAACAGCAGGTCAAAGTACCCAAGCGCATTGCAGCGGTCATCATCAACTCGCTCAAGGGTGGCGTGGTTCCTCGCGTGGGGCTCCCCTACGTCACGGTGGGCCGCGAGGCAGAGATTCGTGCGCTCCTGCATGACCTCGACCTTGTGGCCGACGGCGGCGCCTCCTTCCGCTTCTTGGTCGGGCGTTACGGCAGCGGCAAGAGCTTCCTTCTGCAGACCATCCGCAACCACGCCATGGGACGCAACTTTGTGGTGTGCGACGCCGACCTCTCCCCCGAGCGAAGGCTGCAGGGCGGCAAGGGGCAGGGGCTTGCCACCTATCGCGAGCTCATACGCAACCTGTCCACCAAGACCCGGCCTGACGGCGGTGCCCTCACGCTCATCCTTGACCGCTGGATCAGCGGCGTGCAGCAGCAGGGCGCACTGGACACGGGACTACCGCAGGACGATCCCAGCTTCTCTCGCGAGGTAGAGGCGCGCATTATGGGCACCATCTCGCAGCTGCAGGAGCTGGTGCACGGCTACGACTTTGCGCGGCTGCTCACCATGTATTGGCGCAGCCACCTGGAGGGGGACGACGAGACCAAGGCCAACGTCACCAAATGGTTCCGCGGAGAGTACCGGACAAAGTCCGAGGCGCGCGAGGAGCTGGGCGTCAACATCGTCATTGGCGATGACGACTGGTACGACTACCTCAAGCTCTTTGCCGAGTTTCTGGTGCAGGCGGGCTACGAGGGGCTCGTGGTGCTGGTGGACGAGCTCGTCAACCTGTACAAGATACCCAACGCCATCTCGCGCCAGTACAACTACGAGAAGATCCTCACCATGTACAACGACACGCTGCAGGGTCGCGCTCACCACTTGGGCATCATCATGAGCGGCACGCCGCAGTCTATCGAAGACAGGCGTCGCGGGCTGTATAGCTACGAGGCATTGCGCTCGCGCCTAACGCAGGGTCGCTTTGCCCAGGAGGGCCTGCTGGACATGCTGGCCCCCGTCATTCGTCTGGAGCCACTCACCTACGAGGAGCTGCTCGTGCTGGTCGAGAAGCTTGCCGACATCCATGCGGGCTACTTTGGCTACGAGCGCACGTTAGGCGAGCAGGACCTGATCACGTTCCTGCAGCTGGAGTACGGCCGCGTGGGATCAGAGACGCACCTCACGCCGCGCGAAGTCATCAGGGACTTCATCGAGATGCTCGACATTCTGTGCCAAAACCCGCAGCTGAGCGTGGCAGAGCTTTTGGGGTCAGACGCGCTCAGCCATGCCCCCTTGCCTGGAGATCCCGAAGAGCCTGCGGCTGGGAGCCAGTTTGCGGAGTTCACGCTGTAGCTCTTCCCAAGTGCGCCTGAGGGGCTACCCCCTTCACGCACCAAGGCGCGTGAAGGGGGTAGCCCC
>JAFUBJ010000315.1 GCA_017460265.1 Atopobiaceae bacterium
AAACAGAGCTGGTTTTCGAGCTTAAGCTCTTCGCGGGCCATCACGCACTCCTTATTGCATCAATGATTCTTTGAACAACGCAACTATATCAGCTTGGCCACGCTTGCGTCGATGTCCTTGGGCTCCTTGGTGGGGGCAAAACGTGCCACGACGTTGCCCTCGCGGTCAATCAAGAATTTGGTGAAGTTCCACTTGATGGCCTTTCCTCCCAAGCCGCCTTTCTGCGACTTGAGCCACGTATAGAGCGGGTCTTCGTCATTGCCGTTGACATCGATCTTCGAGAACTGCGGGAAGGTCATCGAGAAGCGCCCGACGCAGAACTCGTGGATCTCGTCGTCAGAGCCAGGGGCTTGATTGCCAAACTGGTTGCAAGGGAAGTCAAGAATCTCAAACCCTTGGTCACGGTACTTGTCGTAAAGCTCCTGCAGGCCAACGTACTGAGGAGTGAAACCGCAGCCAGTGGCGGTGTTAACAACAAGAAGCACCTTGCCGCGATATTCGTCGAGGCTCTTCTTCGTGCCGTCCTGGGCAGTCACCGTAAAGTCGTAGATTGTTTGGGCCATGGTACTCTCCTTTCTGGATGTCGTTGTGACTATCATAGTGCAAAATTTAATTGTATGCAATCTAAAATTTAGACGCAGATACGTCAATTACATCTCCCACATATCCGCCATTCCGGGTACGTTTGCCGCCCGCCTGACCGTTCTTGAGCAAAACGGCGAAATCATTCGGCATAATCTGAAGCATTGTTGGTTGAGAGGAGCCTACGTTGATTTACACCGTGACATTGAACCCGGCAGTTGACTACGTCATGCACCCCCTTACGCTGGACCTGCGATTCACCAACAGGTCATCGAGCGAAGAGATTCACTGCGGTGGTAACGGCATTAACGTTTCCACCCTGTTGACCGAGCTCGGTGTCATCAACGTTGCCTTCGGCATCGCCGCGGGCTTCACGGGTGAGTACCTGATCAGCCGTATGCAAGAGAAAGGCGTCACGTGCAACTTCGTGAAGCTTGATAAGGGCTTCACGCGCATCAACGTGAAGCTGAACGGCATCGTCATGACGATCGTCAACGGCATGGGACCGAAGATCCCCGAGAAGAAGGTCGACGAGCTGCTTGAGCGTCTTGATGGCGTCAAGGCGGGGGACACCCTCGTCCTTACTGGCTCCATCCCTTCGTCGCTGCCCGAGAACATGTACGACATCATCATGAGGCGTCTTGCCGGTCGCGGCATTCGCTTCGTGGTCGACGCTCCTGGCCAGCTGCTCATGGAGTCGCTCTCCGCACGCCCGTTCTTGATCAAGCCCAACAACCACGAGGTCGGCCGCATCTTTGGCGCCAACCCCGAGACGCCGGAAGAGTGCATCCCCTTCGCCAAGGAGCTGCATGACCGCGGTGCCGCCAACGTCATCGTTTCCTGCGGTGGCCACGGCTCGCTGCTGTACGACGAGTACGGCGAGACGCACTGCGTCCCGACCGCAAAGATCAAGCTCGTCAACGCCACGGGCGCTGGCGACTCCATGGTCGCAGGCTTCATTGCCAAGACCGACGCTGGCGTTGACTACGAGACGGCACTTCGCTTTGCGTCTGCGTGTGGCACGGCAACCGCAGCGAGCAAGGGCATCGCAAAGCGCGCGACCATCGAGCGCGTCGTCGAGCGTCTGGACAAGCTCATCGCGGAGCGTGAAGCAGACAAGTAAGGCACATAGGTTGGCTCCCATGGGGCGTCGCTACGTGCGACGCCCTTTTGAAGCGGGTTAGTTAAGTTGTTCTGATAGGAGGATCCACATGTTTGAAGGCGTCAACGCATCTGACGGCATCGGTATCGGCGTCGCTCGAGTCGCGGTAGAGCCCGACCTTTCCTTCACCCCCAAGCCCGTTGACGATCCTGTCGCCGAGAAGGGCCGCTATGAGGACGCTCGTAGCAGATTCGTCGAGATGACGAACAAGCAGATCGAGTCCATGCAGGCTCGCGGTCTTGTCGCCGAGGCTGGCATCATGGGCGCTCACAACGAGTTTGCCCAGGACGACGGCATCATCGAGCAGGTCGTTGCCGACATCGAGTCCGGCAAGTGCGCCGAGCAGGCCGTCAAGGATGCCTACGACATGTACTACGACATGTTCTCCGCCATGGAGGACGAGCTCTTCCGTGAGCGCGCCGCCGACATCGCCGACGTCCGCACCGGCCTTCTTGCCTTCCTGCTTGGCCAGGAGCTCGTGGACCTCTCCTCTCTGCCCGAGAACTCGATCGTCGTCGTGTCTGAGCTCACGCCGTCCATGACCGCTGACATCGACAAGGAGAACGTCGCCGCCATCGTTACCGAGACCGGTGGCCGCACCTCCCACGCCGCCATCATCTGCCGTGCGCTCGAGATTCCTGCCGTCCTTTCCGTTGAGGGCGCTACCACCAACATCGCCAACGGCAACCTCTGCATCGTCGACGGCGCCAAGGGCATCGTCATCGTCGATCCTTCCGACGACGAGCTCGCAACCTATCGCGAGAACGCCAAGAAGCTCGCCGAGGAGAAGGCTGCCCTCGAGGCGTTCCGTGGCGTCCCGACCAAGACTGCCGATGGCCTCGAGAAGCTCCTCGTTGCCAACATTGGTAACCCCAACGACGCCAACGCTGCCGTTGAGCATGACGCCGAGGGCGTCGGCCTCTTCCGCTCCGAGTTCCTCTTCATGGACGCCACCGAGCTTCCTTCCGAGGAAGAGCAGTTCCTGGCCTATCAGAAGGTTGCCCTGCGCATGAAGGACCAGCCGGTCATCATCCGTACCCTCGACGTGGGCGGCGACAAGGAGATTCCTTACATGGACCTCCCCAAGGAGGAGAACCCCTTCCTGGGCTATCGCGCCATTCGCTACTGCCTCACCAACCCCGAGGAGTACAAGGTCCAGCTCCGCGCCCTGCTGCGTGCCTCTGCGTTCGGTGACGTTAAGATCATGGTCCCGCTGGTGACCTGCATCGACGAGATTCGCAAGGTCAAGGCTCTGGTCGAGGAGTGCAAGAAGGAGCTCGACGAGCGCGGCGTTGCCTACAACCCCGACATCGAGGTCGGCACCAGGGTCGAGACGCCTGCCGCCTCCCTCCTCGCCGACGTGCTCGCCTCTGAGTGCGACTTCTTCTCCATCGGCACCAACGACCTCATTGGCTACACCATGTGCGCCGACCGTGGCCAGGACAAGGTCGCCTACCTGTACAACCCGTATCAGCCCGCAGTCCTGCGCTCGCTGCAGCGCATCATCTCCGAAGGCAACAAGGCTGGCATCATGGTCGGCATGTGCGGCGAGGCTGCTGCCGATCCTCTGTTCATCCCGGTGCTCATCGGCTTCGGTCTGGACGAGTTCTCCGTGTCCGCCCCGTCCATCCTCAAGGCCCGCCGCATCATCTCCCAGTGGACCAAGGAAGAGGCAGACGCCCTGGTCGAGAAGATCATGCAGTTCAAGACCGACGCTGAGGTCAAGGCTGCGCTCCAGGCTGCTGCCAAGTAGCCTCTTCTCACAGAGAGTGCTCAGGGGAGGGAATCCATCGGGTTCCCTCCCTTTACGTATTAGTGACTCGAAAGGGAGTATCCCTTTCGAGTCAAGTCGTCAGAGAAGACGCCTGACGTGATGTGGCAGAATCTTACCAGCGGCAGTTTGCGGGGACTATCACGTCGAGCGCATGGGGAACGATGCGCACGTCAAAGCGGTTTCCCAGCAGCTCCTCGCCGTCAATCTGGCAGGGACAGGAGCGGTCGGAAAACTCCACGTTTAACGTCCGTGCGGTCCTTATCCTGACTGCGCGTGAACGCGTATGCCGTCCCAGCTTTGCGAGAGCAAGCAGGAAGAGCAGGCGAGGAACTGACGGCTTCTTCACGTTGAAGCAGAGGTCGAGCTTGCCGTCGTTTGGAATGGCGCTTGGGCATATTCTGAAGCCACCGCCGTAGGTCGGTCCATTCTGCACGGTGAGGACGAGCGTGCGCAGCTCGACGGTATCCTCGCCGTCAATGATTGCCTTACAAGGGTAGCCTGAAGATCCAGCGGCCACGATCCGAATGCTTGAGGTGAGGAAGAGGGCGGACCCTTCCGTGTTCGTGCCCTCCGCCCTTCGCCTGGTGGTGTCGATGGCTATGGCTGCATCGAGTCCAAAGGAAAGCGTCTCCATGAAGAAGGTGCCCGGCGACCCTGGAACGGGACCCTCGGGCGTGAGGTCGCTCGATACCAGGCCCAGGTCAATGGTTCTGGTGGCAGAGGCAAGAAGCTCCGCAAGCGCCGCGTCGGGGTTATTGAACGTCATGCCGAGTGTGCGGGCAAAGTCGTTTCCCGAACCCATGGGGATGATGCCAAGTCGCGGACGCGCGTCTTTCTCGATTGCCATGAGCCCGTTGACCGCCTCGTGGATGACGCCGTCTCCTCCGAGGGCAATGACGGTGTCTTTGTCGGAAGCCTGGGAGGCAATCTTTATGGCATCGAGCGGCTCTTTGGTGAGGTGAAGGTCAAAGGTCTCCGTCGCGTTGCCGTACGACTCGAAGAAGCGGCCAACGCGCTCGGCGGCGGCAGCACCCCTTCCGCTGTGCGAAGCGGGGTTGGCTATGACAAGGGTCCTACCGAGGCCGAGCGATGGCATGGCTGTTCCTTTCGACACTTCTTCTAACCAAGTATATGGCATGGCCTGCGCATTGCCTGGACGCTC
>JAFUBJ010000316.1 GCA_017460265.1 Atopobiaceae bacterium
ATTCCTTTGTAAGTTTAAAGGATAGCAGTACACTCAGTATTAACTATGCAACTTCAGGTGGTACGCGGACGGATACCGCAGTTGCAGACGCTCTCAACTTTGACTGGGGAAACTCAAACACCAAGTACGCGATCATTATCACGGACGGCGCGCCGCAGTACGGAGGCAGCCAGCACCCCTCTGATCTCAATAACGATTTGGACAGGGAAACAACACGGCTGATTAACGCGACAAAGCAGCAAATCGATTCGCTTAAGGCCCGTGGAGTCAAAGTAATCACCGTAGGACTCTCCATGAAAGACGTGGTGAGGGGCAACCAGCTACTGTATGACATTGCGGACACCATCAATGGCAAGCACATGTTCTTCGAGGCGGAATCCGGCGACGAGCTCGAAAATGCACTGCTGGAAGTCGTGAAAACCATTCTTCTGCCTTGCAACGTGTATGGCGACGTGACGGATACAGTGAGCGATGCGTTTTATCTTGTCGACCGCGAAACCGCCAAACCCCTGAAGCCCGGGGATAAGATCTCGCTTGACGGCGACCTGACGAACGACGCTTCGCAACCTTATGGCATCGTTCAGGCGGACGGAAAGACCGTGAAGTGGGTCAACCAGGCGTTCACTCCGGAAGGTTGGCATGGAACCGTCTACGTCAAGGCAAAAGAAGACCTCCTGGGTGGGAACATGCTTCCCACGAATATGGGTGACGCCGTATTCAAAGCAAAGGAGTACTCCACTAGTACCAATCCGAACCAGAGGATTGCAATTACCGAGAATCCGAGCCAGATTGTGAATCCGGAGAAGTTCCACCCTGAGCAGAAGCGTGAGACGCCGCTCGTTAACGTCAACGAGTTGAACTTCGTGCAAAACAATACAGAATGGACCGTCTATCTTGGAACAGAAGTTGACCCAAAGCAGCAGATGGAAGAGCTGTGGCATGAGATTCTGGTCGAGGAGGTAGTAAAAAAGGGCTCCGCCGACGATCTGGATAACGATGGCTTGCCGGAGACTGGAAAGAATCAATCTGGAAATACCTGGTATCCGATTGAAGCAAACTCTATTACCGATAACCGCGAGCCCCAAGGAAGCGGAGACAAGCAAACGTTCAGCATGAACGATCTCTTCAAGACGCTTACGAAGGACAGCGCCTATTCATGGTGGGATTACAGCAAGAATGAGCCGAATTGGGAAGAGTTCTTTACTCAAGCTGCAGCTAGTGGCGGTATAACGATTCCGTATAACGCCTATGGCATTAATGACGGTACCAACATAGTCGTCACCCTGACGAAGAGAATCGCCGAAGGTGAGGAGACGGATTTCATTAACCATTCCCCACATGAAACCACTGTGGCTGGAAACGGCGTGGAGCAATACACGCTCAAGGTTGTTCACACCCCAGATTACAATGTTCTTCCGCGAGGCCAGGGCGGCTCCTATACGGGAGACATTCATACAGGCACGTTTGGAACGCTGTATCAGGGGCACGCATCGGGAACGGAGTCGAGTGAGAATACCCATGTGATCACTGTCTTTGCCAAGAAGATGGAGATCAAGAAAGTCGACCAACTCAAAGAACTCATCACGCATGATTCTGCGACGTTTGTCCTGTATCGCAAGGCAACTGCGGAGGATACAACTGGCAAGACGGGAGTGCCCGGCCTTGTGGGAGAGTATGTTGCGGTTCAAACCCTCACTACCACTGGCGGAACTGTCACTACGAACCCGCTCCCGCTGCTGGCCAACAACGAACCGTACTACCTGGTGGAGACCAAGGCTCCTGATGGCTTCAACACGCTGGCGGAGCCCCTGAAAGTCACCATCGATATGACGGACCACAATACGTGGACGAAGGTCGCTGACGGTACAACGTCTCAGACAAAGCCTGATCCATACGAGCTGTCCAACTGGTTGCAGGAAGCAACGGTAAAGCTTCTGAAGATGGATAACACTGCTTATGTTCCGGATCAAATTGTCGATTACAACCATGACAACGACACGACAAACGCATCGGTGACGTACCAAATCATCAATGATGCCGGCGCCGAGCTCCCCGAAGCTGGTGGCCCCGGCACGTACCTCCACACCCTCTGTGGCCTTGCGCTCTTCGCAGCCGCTGGGTTCGTGGGCATCGTCTCGAGGCGCAAGGAAAGCGAGGACGCCGCGTAAGCGCTCCGGCCTGACGCAAAGCCGCACATACTGAGCCAAGAACCAATAGTGGCTGGTCAGCGTACCAGCCACTATTGCTTTGCGCTAAGTCAGAAACCCATCGCCATCACGCTCAATGAGTCAAACCGCGCCCCAAGGTAGTCCCATCGGGCGTGTCTGTTCGGGCGGAATGCACCTTACGACGGCGTTTGAAAGGTCCCCGATCACGGATGGGACAAAAAATGACGGTTGATGCAAATCGAATACTTTTTGATGTGTATGACTAGTAGCCCGCATTGGTACTACCAGTCATCCTTAATTGGTACCGGCGGTCATCCACGTTGGTACCGTGGGTAGGCGCCGTTGGTACCGTGCCCCCAAGCCCCTAGCATCCGTTGTCGTGCACCCAATCAGGGGTGCCGCGACAACGGAAGGGGCTGATGCCCATGAGCAAGTACAAGAGGATCCTCCTCGCAGTGACGAAGGGAGGGATGAGCCAGTCGGAGATTGCCGCCTCGCTGCACGTCAGCAAGCGCGACGTGTCCGCGGCGGCCAAGGTCGTGCGCGAGCACTCGCTCACGTTCGACCAGGTCAGCGCGATGGACGCCGCGGCGGTGGACGACACGTTCTTCCCGAGGGATGGACGCGGGCCCGACCCGGCGTACCTGCGGCCGGACATGGCCGAGCTCGTCGAGAGGAAGAAGCGGAACCGGAGGCTGCCCGTCAAGCTGCTGTGGGCAGAGCACTGCGAGCAGGCCGCCGGGGAGGGGAAGCTCTCCTACTCGTACCAGGCGTTCTGCGAGATGTTCGCCGCCGAGGCCGAGCGGCTCGGCGCCACGCGCCACTTCGAGCACGACCCGGGCGCGAAGTGCTACATCGACTGGGCCGGCGACACGGCGCACCTCACCGACAGGCTCACCGGCGCCGCCACGAAGGTGTACGTGCTGGTCGTCGTGCTGCCCTTCTCGAGCAGGCTGTGGGCGGAGGGCTTCTGCGACATGCGGCAGGCGTCCTGGCAGGACGGGCAGGCGCACGCCTTCGGGTACTTCGGCGGCGTGCCCCGGATGCTGGTGCCCGACAACTGCGCGACGGCGGCGGACCGCAGCGCCCTCTACGTCACGCTCGTGAACGACGAGTACGAGCGCTTCGCGGATCACTACGGGGCCGCCGTCGTGCCGGCGCGGGTCCGCAAGCCCCGCGACAAGAGCACGTCCGAGACCTCCGTCGACCTCATAGAGCAGTGGGTGATAGCGCCCTCGAACGAGATGACATTCTACACGCTGGAGGAGTTCAACGAGTTCTGCGCCGAGCGCGTCGACTGGCTCAACAGCCGCCCCTTCTCCGCGAAGGACGGTACGCGCGACTCGGTCTACGAGGCGGAGGAGGCCCCGCACATGCAGCCGCTGCCGCCTGAGCCCTACGAGCGCTGCGAGTGGCACAGCGCGAAGGTCGCGCCCGACTACCACGTGACCGTGGACTACATGCACTACTCCGTCCCGTTCGCCCTGATAGGCAGGCAGGTCGACGTGAGGCTCACCGCCACGAGGGTCACCGTCCTCGACGGCGGCGAGGCCGTCGCCGAGCACCGGAGGCTGCGCGGGCGCAAGGGCCAGTACTCGACCGTCGAGGGGCACATGCCCGACAGCCACCGGCTCCAGGACTCGCCCTGGTCGCCGGGGAGGTTCTCGTCGTGGGCGTCTAGGATCGGCCCGGAGACCGGCGCCGCGATAGGCAGGGTGCTCGAGAGCAGGGCCATAGTGGAGCAGACGTTCGTCTCCTGCCGCAACATACTCGGCCTCTCCAAGGCCTACTCGCCCGAGCTCCTCGAGAGGGCGTGCGCGCAGGCGAACGCCGCCGGGGCGCTCGCCAGCTACACGGGCATCAAGAACCGCATCCTCTCAATCAGGGCGTCCGACGCGGAGGCGCGGGCGCTCGGATCCGCGACGGCCGCGGCGGACGCCGGGGGCGCGATGGTCGACCGCGCCAAGTCGGCCGGCCGCACCAGGGGCGCCGACGCCTACCGCAGGGGAGGTGACGGGCAGTGCTGACCGAGGAGGACTTCGACCTGTTCAGGCAGTTCAGGGTCAAGGCCATGGGCGACAAGCTGCGCGAGATGGTGGACGACCCGTCCTACGACGAGATGACCTTCGAGGAGCGCATGAAGGTGCTGATCGACGCCGAGGCGTCCGCCAGGCGCGACCGCAAGGTGGCCAAGCTCGTGCGGGAGGCCCGCTTCAAGCTGCCGACTGCGTGCGTCGAGGACGTGCTCTACCTCAAGGGCCGCAAGCTCAGCAAGGACCGGGTGCTCAGGTGGGCGGAGTGCTCCTGGGTCGAGGACTGCGAGGTGATGGTGATCATCTCCAAGACCGGCTGCGGGAAGAGCTTCCTCAGCCAGGCGCTCGGCAACGCGGCGTGCAGGAGGCTCATCCCGACGCGCTACGTCAGGCTCGCGGACATGTGTGACGAGCTCAACCGCTCCAGGGCGGCAGGCGACGGGACGTTCTACAGCCGCATGGACGCCCTGAAGTCGGTGCAGCTTCTCATCGTCGACGACTTCATGACCACCCCCATCGCCACCCAGAACGCCGTCGACCTCTTCGAGGTCATGGAGGCGCGCGAGGGCCGCAGGGCGACGGTCATCGCCTCGCAGCTCGAACCCAACGAGTGGTACCTCAGGATAGAGGGCGAGCTCATGGCCGACTCGATCCTGAACCGCATAGCCACCGGCGCACGCTACGTCGACCTCGACGGGCCGAACATGAGGGAGTACTTCGCCAAGAGGAGGGCGGAGCTGTAGTGGTACCATATCCGGCTTACCGTCGGTACCATACATAGCCTACTCGCGGTACCAGCCGAGATGATTGCTGGTACCGCGAGGGGTTACTACTCACTACCTCTTCACGCGCATCTACGTCATTGACGAGGGCTCGATTCTTCACAATGGCGAGTCCATCAGCTTTGCGGACCTTCGCGTGCTGGCCAAGGACAACCTGCCTGAGGTCGCAAACTGCTCCTTCGAGATGCTTCTGGTCGCAGACCCCTCGGCCTCACAGTGGAAGATCGATGACGAGCCCTACTTCTCAGACGTCAGCACCTACGACGTGGAAGGGACCCTTGCGGATTCACGTGAGTGGTACTTTGGGGAATGACGCGACAGCCGAGCCCTAAGCAAGGCGATACAGTTCCGGACGTCGGTGTGCCAGAAGCGGCATGGCGTCGCGCGCGGCGCTAACCTCTGAGAGGTCGATCGTGCAGGTCACCAGCTCCTGATCCTTAGCCTCGGCACAAGCGAGGACGCGACCGAGCGGGTCGACCACCATGCTCTGCCCCACGTACCGCTCGCCCGCCTTGCCTGCCGCGAGCACGAAGACTTCGTTCTCTATGGCACGCGCCTTGAGGAGCGTCTCCCAATGGGCAGCCTTCTCCTGTCCGTCATGCCATGCCGCAGGAAGAATCAGGAGGTCGACGCCATCAATTGCCGCCGCACGCGCAACCTCGGGAAAGCGCAGGTCATAGCAGATGGACAGCCCCACCTTGCCAAAGGGGGTGTCGATGGGGGCAAAGAGCGCGTCCCCTCTGCCCGTGCGCTCGGATTCCAACACGCCGTGCGCGTCGTAGAGGTGCGTCTTGCGATAGGAACCTCGAGCCGTTCCACTGTCGTCAAGGAGCACAGCCGTGTTGAAGGGTCGGCCACCCTTGTCGTCACTTTCGTACTGAGTGTATGCCACCCAAACACCGTGGCGGTCAGCGCACGCAGCCATGGCAAGCGCAAAGGGACCGTTGAGCGGCTCCGCGATGTCATGCAGCTCCTGCGCTGAAAGCGGCCGCGGGCTCATGAGGTTCTCAGGGAAGACGACCAGGTCGGCGCCTTGTGATGAGGCCTCCTCGCACCAAGCGTCAACCTGAGACAGGACGTCTCCGTCGGCTGGAAACCCGCATTGTGCAAGGGCAACGGTAAAACGCATGGCAACCCTCCCAAGACTGTTTACACCCATAATAGCTGCGCAAAGTCGGCCCAAGCGCCGCGCTTCCACAGACGACATGCAAAGGCGGGCAGACTCCCAAGGAAGTCCGACCGCCCAACGTTATGTCTCTCTGCGCCTACTCGTCCACGAGTGGCGTCACATAGAAGTCAAGGTCGAGCGCATCGATGGAGGTCACCTCAACATCGCCGGACGCATTCTCGTAGAGGGTCACGTCAAAAACCTGAGGCGCACCGCCGTCGACGGAACCGATGCAGAGGACCTGATAGTTGACGCCCGAGACAACCTGGGTAGCCAGAAGGGTCTGTGGGGCAAGGGCATAGTCCTTGCCTTCGTCGGCCAGTTTCTGCATGGCCGTCGCAAAGACTTGCTGAGAGTCACCAGGCAGCTCCAGGCTCTCAGGTGCCTCAGGGATGCTCCAGCCACCCATGACGGAGCCCTTCTCGCCCTCAACCACGTGAATGTCAACGGGATCGATGGGGTTGACGGTAGTGAGGCTGCAGTTGCCTTCGAGGTCTTGATAAATAACTGCGACAACCCATTCTCCCTGCGCGTCAGGCGCAACCACGGATGCCATGCACAGATAGGCATAGGTCCTTCCCGAGACGAGCTGCTCTCCTATGACCGCAACAGGCTCATAGTTGACGCCCACCAGGTCGCCCACGGCCTGCTGGAAGACAGCCGCCTGCTCCTCGGTGATGGACTTGCCGATGATTTCGTCGTTGTTGGTCCAGCCTCCCACGAGGGTCGTGACCTCGGCAGTCTCCCCCTCGTCTGCCGTGTCCTCCGCAGGCGCCTGCGTCTGGGCCGCACCACCACAAGCAACCAGCGAAAACGCGAGCGCCGTGGCGAGCGCGATAGATGCCATCTTCTTCATGAGCTGCTCCATTCTCTTGTGCGGCCGGTCCTTCGATCCGGGCCCTTACACACGTAATACGACCAAGGGGAGGCCTTTGTCGCACACCGCCTGCCGTCTCTACAATACCATTGCAAATGGGCGACCGCCTCCCCTCATGCCGGGTTATACCCGCTTCCCATCGAGGCGGAAACGCCGACATGCAAGAACAGCCCGTTCCAAAGGAGAAGCAGAACGCTGTTGGTTAGCTGAAAGACAAGGAATAGCGAAATGAATCGACCAGGGCTTCCGCTGGGCAGCCCTGGTCGTCCCAGTTGGTCAACAACGGTTACGCGCGGTTCTTTCCTCGTACGGCAAGGCCACCTGCCACAAGCAGCGCGCCAGCAACGACAATGCCCGTCGCGCCCAGGCCGACATCACCGGTCTGCGGCAGCCTTCTGCCACCCTTGCCGCCAGCGCCCGAAGCGTCAACGACCGTGAACGTCGCCGTAGCGTCGTCGCCGTCATCAAAGCTTGCGGCAATCGTATGCTCTCCTGTTCCGAGCGTCTCGAGATAGCCAGGCTTGAGCGTCACCACGACGCTGCCCGAAGCTGCCGTGTACGCCACATCGCGCTTCAGCTTCTGTCCGTCCACCGACACTCCCGTGAAGTGCCCGAAGGTCGTCTCGTCCGCATCGGAGCGCTTGAACGTGAACTCGAGCGGCGTGCCACTACCCTTCGTCCACGTGCTGCCATCGCCCTCGACGCAACTGTAGACGGGACCCACAATCTTGAACGTCTGCGTCAGCGTGTTCTCCACTTTGTCGGTGACCTTGGAGATGACCTCCACCGTCATGGTCGCCGTACCCTCCTCCACGTTGTTGGAGTAGGTCACACGATAGTCGTAGTCCACAAAGAGGAACTGCATCGTCTCGATGTCCAGACCCTCAAACTCGTCAAGGTTGAACAGGGCCTCGGGCTCGATGGCCTTGCCGGTATACGTCTGGTCCGCTATGGGGGTCAGCGTAAGCTGCTCGGCATCCATGTCCAACGTGTAGGCGGTATCCGAGTAGTATTCCTTGTGGTTCTGGTCGTTGGCAATGAAGGTCCAGCCGCTCATGAAGTATGAGGCCTCGGAAGGCTTTTCCACCTTGATGGGGAGCAGCGCCATACTGACTTCTCCAATAGCACTGGGCTTCATCTCTGGGCGAACGGTCACGGCTTCGCCTGCGACATAATCGCCCAGGCTCCCGTCCTCGTTCTGAATGCGACGAAGAGGCATGAACGTGAACTCCTTCAAGTCAGCCAACGGACGATAGGAGTCTTCGATGCCCTCTGAGTTCTTGACGTAGTTATTTGCCACATATCCCAGGCCAGTCGCACTCTCGTCAGTCACGAAGAATGTCCAGACGTCCTCTTTAGGTATATGGTCTCCCGCCTTATAGGTCTTTCCGTCGTGGGGCATGAAGACGGGCATAGTGAACTGAGTCAAGTTGGCAGTGGACGTATCGTCGTACATGAACGGAACGCCGTTGATGGTTCGCCAATTCTTGGTGTTAGCTATCTCATAGCGACCCTTCTCCTTGTTGTAGGTCGTATTGAACGTTCCCAGATAGAACTTGTCCCCGTTTGGTGCTGAAGTGCTGACGGAAGCGCGCACGCTCACGATGCGGTGAGCCTCCCCGCTCTCGACGTCCATATAGATCTGGTTGCTTTCATCATCAAGATTGGCTGTGATCTTGCCGCCAAACGTCTTTGCCTCATTCGTATACTCAGCAAGTTCGCGCACATATTCCTCGTAATGAGGTGCGACCTTGCAGAAGTCAAGCTTGCGGTACGAGGTGCAGTATTTCTGCACGCCCTCGTAGTCGTTGGTGGCGGAATTCAAAAACTGCGGGTCTACGGCAACATGGCTGGGGAAGAAGATGGCCAGGCCAATGCCGCCTGCACGCTCCGGGGAAAGCCCGCGATACAGCACCGAGCCAGGCTTCTGGGGTACGCCTAGCTGGCCCTCCTCATTCTCGGCATCTTCAGACGTTCCGACGACCGCAATCACAGCTTTAGCAGCGCTCGTCAGTTCAGGAGTGAGGTCGGCCTCGATGAACGCCTTGCACATCTTGTAGAGGTCAACCTGCCCGGTTACGCCGATGAACATGGGCTGGATTCCCGCAGAGACCCGACGAAACTCCGAATAGGTCTTCTGGTCTCCCTTGGCAATTTCCAACATTGCCGTGCCGAGCTTGTCGACGGCAACGGCCAAGCTATCCATCGTGCTCAGGTCCACGACCGCCAAGGTCATCCTACCGGGTTGGTCTTTCCAATTCTTCCTCGCCTTCGCAACATCGTTCAGATCATCAGGGCGCGTGTCCATGTCGACGATGCGTTTGCCAAGGTGCACGCACTTCTCGTCATCAGTCATTGTGCTGGACGACGCGAAATCGTTAAATGCCTCTAGCCAGTAGTAGTCCCAGCTGCCGCTAGGCTCGAGCTCCTCGGAGACCACGGCATACTTAGCAATGTCCTTCATGGCATAGCAGACCTCGGTGCTACCCATGAGGCAGGCGTCCATACCGATGAGGTCAAACTTACCGCCATCGAGTTTAAGCGTATCGTTACGATAGTCATTAGCATTCTTGAGGGCACCCTGAAGCTGGGCGAGCGACATGTATATTGGCGTTCCTGTAACTGGATCCAGCTTATCCTTAGGCTCATCGTCGTCATTGGGGACGCAGACGCCCTTGTTGGGACCGCCACCGTGATCCCAGACGATGGGGAACATGTGGTCAGCGGGATAGTTGTCAATGCAGTATTTAAGGAAGTCCTCGTACACCTGGGGATCCGACAGCGTGAGGTACGTGTCGTAATCCTTCTCCAGGACGAGCTTGTGATTCTCGATGCGGTAGATCTTGGTCGTGGAGCCGTCAACGGCGACTCCCTCGTCTTTGTATTGCTGGTCCCAGTTCTTCCGTCCTCCCGTAAGGACAATCGCGTTGACGTTGTCAGGAATGTTGGCCTGGGCAGCCTCATAAAGGTTTTGTGTGGCGACGCCCATGCCGGGGGTTTCATCCTCAAGGTCCGACCCGCAGATGTAGATGGCAACAGTCCAGTCGGCAAGGGTGTCATCCTGGGGAGTCAATGACCGAGGAGCCTCATCGGAAGTGGCTGTCTCGACATCAGTCGTAGGTTCAAGCTCAGAATCGTCCGTTTCCGCACTGGCGATGTCCTCAGGCTCCTCAGCCGTCGAATCCTCTTCGCCAGCGGCCTCCGAGAGGCCCTCGCCTTCTGTGACAGGGGCATCCTCGGTAGCCACCTCTTCTGGCTCCTTCGCTTCCTCCGGGGCGTTCACGGTTGCCAGAGCCGTCTTGCCCTCGTCCTCTGCATACGCAATGCCCGAGGTGCCGGCAAGCCCCGCAAAGGCCAACGTCATGGCCATGGCCGCAGTGACCAGCCAAGGTGCGATTCCATACTGCTTCTTCATGGTCGGCTCCATCTGTCTGAGCTGTGCATGAGCAGGTACGCTTCAACCGTGGTCGGGCGCATACCTGCAAATAAACCAAGGAAAACTCCATTAGTATGCCATATCACAAGGACAAAACGCCTCAGTAATGTCTAACTGGGGGCTGGAGTGGCGATTTGGG
>JAFUBJ010000317.1 GCA_017460265.1 Atopobiaceae bacterium
GGTCGACCTCTGGCAGGAGAAGTGCACGATCGCTGACCTCAAGGAGGAGCTGGATGCCCTGGTCGCTGCTGGCGACGAGGACAAGCTCTTCGATGCCTTCTACCGCAGCCTCGAGTTCGGCACTGCCGGCCTGCGCGGAACCCTTGGCGTGGGCACCAACCGCATGAACGAGTATGTTGTGGGCCAGGCCACCAAGGGTGTTGCCGACTACCTCAACGCACACTACGAGAACCCGACGCTGGCTCTCGCCCGCGACTCCCGCCTGAAGGGCGAGGAGTTCCAGAAGGTCGCTGCCGGCATCCTCGCCGCCAACGGCGTAAAGGTCTTCCTGTTCCCGCGCATCGAGCCGGTCCCGACGCTGTCCTTCGCAGTCCGTCACCTCGGCACCTCCGCGGGAATCGTACTGACCGCCCTCCCACAACCCCGCCGCCTACAACGGCTACAAGGTATACAACGACAACGGTGGCCAGATCACCGACGAGGCCGCTGCCGAGATCAGTGCCAACATCGCCGCTGCCGACTTCTTCGGCCTTGAGTGCATGGACTTCGAAGAGGGCCTTGCCAACGGCATGATCAACTGGATTGGCGACGACGTCATCGACGCCTTCATCGCCGCCGTCAAGAAGGTCTCCATCCCCGGCTTCAAGGCCGACGAGTCCTACTCCGTGGTCTACACGCCTCTCAACGGCACCGGCATGGAGTGCGTCAGCAAGATCCTGAAGGAGATCGGCGTTGACAAGGTGTCCGTGGTTCCCGAGCAGGCCAACCCCGATGGTCACTTCCCGACCTGCACCTACCCCAACCCCGAGTTCCGCGCCGCCCTCGAGCTCGCCCTCAAGCTGGCCGAGGAGGTCAAGCCCAACCTGGTCGTCGCTACCGACCCGGATGCTGACCGCATGGGCACCGCCATTCCGCACGCGGGCGAGTACAAGCTGCTCTCCGGCAACGAGATGGGCGTCCTTCTGATGGACTGGCTCATCAACATGGCCGAGGCCAACGGCGAGGATCCCAAGACCAAGGTCGCCGTCACCTCCATCGTGTCCTCCACCATGCCCGATGCGCTGGCCAAGGACAAGGGCTTCGAGCTCCGTCGCGTCCTCACCGGCTTCAAGTACATTGGCGACCAGATCGACCAGCTCAAGGACGCTGGCGAGGAGGATCGCTACCTCATGGGCTTCGAGGAGTCCTACGGCTACCTCGTGGGCACCCACGCGCGCGACAAGGACGCCATCGTGGCCGTCGAGATGTGCGTTGAGATGGCTTCTGACTACGCCTCCAAGGGCATGGACCTCTACGAGGCCATGGATGCCCTGTATCAGAAGTATGGCTACTACATCAACGGTATCGTCAACGCCTCCTTCCCGGGTGCCGCTGGCGCCGACAAGATGGCTGCCCTCATGAAGAGCCTCCGCGAGGAGCCGCTGGCCGAGATCGCCGGCCTCAAGGTCGTCGGCATGACCGACTTCGCCAAGGGTCCCGAGATGCCGCGCGTTTCCGGCCTGCAGAAGGAAGCTCCGCAGTATCTGCCGCCCGCAAACGTCATCGAGTACCAGCTCGAGGACGACAACAAGATCATCTTCCGTCCGTCCGGCACCGAGCCCAAGATCAAGGCGTACCTGTTTGCCAAGGGCGCGACCCGCGCTGACGCGGAGGCCATCGAGGCCAAGCTCCGTGCTGCTGCCGAGGAGATCTTTGCGTAAGGTTTTAAGGTTCTCAACACCAAAACCTGACAGGTAAGAGAGGCGCCCAGCAGGGCGCCTCTTCTTGTGCAGACGGGACATAGTTCCTGAAGATAGCGAAGAGGGGCTCCCAGAATCCTGGAAGCCCCTCTTCGAAAAAGAGAAACGTGTCTATTCTGCCGTGCCCTCAGTCTCTTCTTCCATGGCGGTGAGCACATAGAAGGCATCAGATCCAGCAGCAATGGTGTCGGGGTCCCAAGGATGCTCGGTCACGGCACTCGAGGTTGGGTCGTACAGGTTGATTGACCCGTCAAGGTTCTTGCCGACGGCCAATGCCCAATGCGCATTGTCAGTGAGGGAACGCTCGCGAAGCTGGACGAGGATGACTGTGCCGCTTTCGAGGATGTCCGTGAGATTTTCGCCAGAGGCAGAGAATTCCTGAATCTCGAGGCCAAGACTCGCGGCGTTCTCAAGGAAGAAGTCCGAGCTGGTTCCGTAGACCTTGTCGGTTCCCTCTTGCTTTGTGGCAAGGGTGGCAATTGCGTCGGGGGTCTGGTCGGCCTTGCCCTTCAGGCCCATATAGGCCATGGCAAGAGACGTGGGGCCAGAACCGGTAAGAGCCATAGGTGCCTCGCCGTACGTGACGTAACCCCAACGAGTGTCCCAGTCATAGAGCTTGGGATAGTATCCCGTGGAGACATTGTCCTCGTAAGCCTGGGCCTTCTTGGGCGTGTCGTTGAGGTACCCAGCCACAAACTCGACGGCGCTCGGCTCGTCAAGGGCGAGCTGCAGCAGGCGCTCGTCGCCAACTGCCTCGGCGTTCTGGG
Source organism: Atopobiaceae bacterium (assembly GCA_017460265.1). Taxonomy (GTDB): domain Bacteria; phylum Actinomycetota; class Coriobacteriia; order Coriobacteriales; family Atopobiaceae; genus UBA1367. The sequence continues at coordinate 2,507 of JAFUBJ010000317.1, forward strand.
CTATCTGCGAGAGAAGGTCGTAGCGGTCGAGTTCCTCTGTGTACTTGCTGGCCATCTCGGACGAGACGCTTAGCGAGACGCGCGTATCCTCTTCAGTGTCAGCCTGTTGCCTTTGTGTGCGCTTGGCTACGCATCCGCGTACCAGCGAAAAGAGACCAAAGAGCAACGCGACGACGAGCGCAAGGCCAACGACCATGATAAGAAGGAGCTTTGGGTCCTCAAGGGCTTGGTTGATGAGGCCTCCGCGCCTCCGTCCAATGCCGTTGTTGCGCGTGCCAAGGGAATAGCCGTTGTTGCGAGAACGGCGGTTCTTGCTGTTGCGATATTGCGCCGAACTGCCGCCGCGCGCCTGCACCCTTCTGGTTCCCGAGCTGCTTACGCTTCCCGTGCTTGCGGAGCGCGTGTCGCCAGCGCGCCCTTGGTGCCTGCGTGTGGTGGCTGGCTGCCGCCTATCCGGCGTGTTGTAAGCCATGGGGTCCTCCTGGAACGGGTTCTTGCGTGTGTACCTTAGCCATCATATTGCAGTTGCGAGGTGTATGCCTCTGCAAATGGGGGAATGGTGCCTGTCTTTTCATCGTGCGATGCGCTGTGAGGTCGCGAGAGCAGAAAACGAAGGACGATGTGCATCAATATGTGTATGAATGCTATTCTTATGCACTGTTCAGGAGAGTATGCGCAGGTTTTCCTTGGGAGGCATCCAATGACAAAGCATCGTGCCGACAGGCAGGAGGCAATTCGAGAAATCATCCGTCGGTTGCCAGTCAAGACGCAAGGCGAACTGGTGGAGGAGCTGCGCAAGATCGGCTTACGCTGCACGCAGGCAACCGTCTCTCGCGACATAACCGACATGGGCCTGCGCAAGCTGCCCGAAGGCATCTACGTACTCTCTGAGGACCTTCATCTGCAACATATGGTCTCGGAGTTCGTGACGAGCGTCGACAGGGCAAACAACCTCGTTGTCATCAAGTCCATGCCGGGAACGGCGCCTGGTGTTGCAGCGGCAATCGATGCCGCGACCCTCTCTGACGTCGTCGGGTCTGTTGCAGGAAACGATACGGTGCTCGTCATCTCGGCAAGCGACAAAAGTGCGGCCGAGCATGTCGTGTTCCTCCAGAATTTGCGTGCATCACGAAAGTAGTCCCCAAAGACGTTGAACCACGGCATGAAGAGAGCCCCTCACGCCGCGTGAGGGGCTCTCTACTCTCTTTAGGGCGAAGGCCTAGCCTTCCTCGTAGTACTCGTCTTCGGGTACGTATTCCTCTTCGGGAACGACCTCAGGCTCAGGCTCGTAGTACTCCTCTTCCTCAACAGGCGTGGTGGTATCCTCCGTTGTGGCAGAGGTATCCTGCGTGGTGTCCGTGGGCTCCGTGTAGTTGTAGTACCAGCCGGAGTTGGCAGAAGACTGGGTTGCTGCGAACGTCCAGGAGCTGTTGTCCTTGTAGGTGGGGTAGATGCCTGAATCTGGGAAGCTCTCGTATGGCGTGTCCCACAAGAGCTTCTCGGCATAGCGGCCCCAGCAGGCGGTCGAC
>JAFUBJ010000318.1 GCA_017460265.1 Atopobiaceae bacterium
GATGAAGCCGTAGCCCTTGTCGGGGTTGAACCACTTAACAGTACCCTGTGCCATGACGTGCCTTTCTTTCTTCGCCCCGTCCTAACGGGGCGTAACGCTGCGCTCGCGCGCGATACTATGCGGCTCTCCGCCGCAAGCGATATATTACCCTATCCTCCACGTCTTAAACGCCACAAATCTCCTCAGGAGGCAAATGGACGTATGAGGACAACTTATTGACCACTCACCGCTCCCAATCGTACTCAATCGAGAGGAGACGCTCTTGCGCAAGCGGCGTTTCGCGCACCTGAAGAAGCTCTGCCGCCTCTGGGGCAGTCGTGACTTTGTACGTCAGCACAATGGACTCTCCCACGTCGGCGTGCATGACGCCGGTGACGCAGTCAAGGCCGTAGAGCGTATACTGCGAGAGCCATCCGAACCCACCGGTATGCAAGTCGGAGAGCTTTCCGCCCGCTGGAGCCATGATGAGCGGGAACAGGATCATGTCGGTGTCGGTGCGCTTGTCATCCCAGTTGTAGCCCCAGACGTAGCGTGGCGAGTATTCCAACTCGTCCGACCAGGCAGAGTTGGTGATGGTCGTCGTGACGTCATAGGTCTTGGAGCCATCCACGTTCTCGGTCGGCTCAGAAACCTGCGTGTCAAGCTTGGTATACCAGCCAATCTTTGCCCACGTGTTGTCGTTTAGGTAGATGCCCAGCACGGGCTTTGTCGGGTCGTCAGAGACCTTGCCCGAGAAGCCCAGATCCTCGATGATGCCTTGGACCTCGGGGTTTTCCATCCACATCTGGAACCTGTGGTCTGCCGCAGAGTCCGAGATCAACGAGAAGAGGTTGGCCATCCCGACCTTGCCGAGGTTATGTGTGAGCATGTTGAAGGAGAGGCTTGCCACCTCGGCAAAGAACTGGTCTTGCTTTGACCCCTCGTTGCCGAAGCGCCAGTAGGCGTTGCTCATGAGCTCCCAAGCCGCATTGGTGCCATCGACCAACGTCCCGTCAGAGGCGGTGACGCCTCCGGTCAGCGCAAGGACGCGCTGCAGAAAGACGGGATCGATGGCAATGACGCCATCGATGTGGACGTTGCGGTGGTGCTCGTAACCCTGCGCCATCAGTGCGCCCACACGCGTGAAGTCCGGCAGGAACGGGATCGAGCCCATGTTGCCCGTGACGCCAGGAAACGCGGCCTTCTCGTCATCTTGGAACTGCAGGAAGTCGTCTGCCTTCTGCTGAAGCGTCACGGTCTTGCCCATGGAGATCTTGCCGTCTTCCACCGTCACGAGCGTCCAGGAGCCCGGAAAGCCGCCAGCAGAGCGAAGCTCGGCGTTGGTAAGCGCCACCACAAGGTAGTTTCGCTTTCCTCCGCCAGAACCAAGCAGGTAATTGAGGTGCGGAAGGAACGACTGGACCGTGTCGACGGCATCCCCTGCCGAGGTGATGGCTCCCTGGACCTTGGGGAGCACCTCGGCAAGGCGCGACACGTGCGCATCGGGCAGGTCGGCCACCTGAGCCGAGCACCTGCTGAGCACCGGCTGCACGTCCTCGAGCGCCGTCGCAAGCCCCTCGAGGGCGGCCACGTCGACGGTCCCGTCGTTGAAGATGTCCTTGTAGTTCAGGACGGCAGGGTTCGAGGCAATGGGAGCAAGGGCATTGTCGGCAAGGTCGACAAAGACGTCCGAGAGGGTCTGGACGCTATGGACGTCCTGCCCAATGGCAGGAACGAACGACGCGATGAACCATGCCGGGGAATGCACGTCTCCACGAATCTTGCGAGCAGATTCAGAGATTTCGGCAGAGAGTTCCTGAAGTCGATCGAAGTCGCCGGCCTTTGCCGTGTCCTTCATGTCGTCGAGCGTGCCCATGACGACCTGCGCCTCGTCCATAACCGCATTCGACGAATTCAGGAGGTCGAACGCGCAGAACATGACGAAGGCAATGAGCAGCAGCAAAATGACGATGGCAAGCCGCGGGCCCGTCAACCCAAAGGGGCCGCTTTCGTCGTAATACTCCATCTCGTCGCTCAGATGGGACGCTGAGTCCTTGCTATGACGTGCCATGGCACTCCCCTGGTGTGTCTCCGTGCAGCCTTCCACATGCCACACAACCTATAAAATAGTGCCACAACGGCTGGCGGCTTGCTGGTGCGAGCGGCCAAAGGAGTCGCCATTGGTTACACAAAATCAGGCAAACTCCTCAGGCACAACGTCATAATCGCAACCAAAGGAATCGGCAACGGCATGTGCCTGCTCGCGGCGCAGGCTTGCGAGGTCGTGCTCTCCCATGCCGTCGTAGGCGTCTGCCAGCTCCCTCATGGCATAGGTGACGTAGTCGGCAAGCGCATCTCCTACCCCCGAGAGCAGAAGCATCGTGACAAGCGAGTCTGGGGTGAGCTGCATCGCGACCTGCTGGTCGAGGTCGAGCAGCCCCGCGACGGCCGCCTCGACGTCCTGGGCCGCCTTGGGATCGGCCTTCTCTCGGGCAATCGTCAGCGACTGTATGACGGTGTCGACAAACTGAGCGATGACTTCAAGAAGGTAGTCTCTGTGTAGCATGAATGCATCCTTTCGGAGGGTTCTAGCGCTCTGCGGGCGGCACGACGCCCAAATGTTCGAAGGCAGCGGGCATTGCCTGCCTTCCCTGTGGCGTGCGTGTGATGAGGCCCCTCTGCAGAAGGTAGGGCTCGTACACGTCTTCGAGCGTCGAGGGGTCCTCGCCCACGGCTGATGCCACCGTCGTGAGGCCAACCGGACGCCCCCTGAAGGTCTTCGTGAGCACCGAGAGAATCTTGATGTCCATCCAATCAAGTCCCAGCTCGTCAATCTCAAAGAACGAGAGGGCCTCTGCGGCGGTTTCCCATGTGATGGAACCCGTCGACTTGACCTGGGCGTAGTCACGCACACGCTTGAGCAGGCGGTTTGCCAGACGCGGGGTACCACGCGAGCGAGAGGCGATCTCCATGGCTGCCTGCTCGTCCACCTCGACGCCCAGGATGTTGGCCGAGCGCATGACGATGCGCGCGAGCTCGGCGTCGGTGTAGTAGTCAAGGCGGTACGAGATGCCACAGCGGTCGCGAAGCGGCCCGGTAAGCAGACCCGTGCGCGTGGTGGCGCCCACCAGGGTGAAGTGCGGCACGTCGAGCCTGATCGAACGGGCGGCAGGCCCCTTCCCGATTACGATGTCAAGGAAGAAGTCTTCCATGGCGGGATAGAGAACCTCCTCGACCTGATGGTTCAGGCGGTGGATCTCGTCGACAAAGAGGACGTCGCCCTCTTCAAGGTTGGTGAGGATTGCCGCAAGGTCGCCGGTGCGCTCGATGGCGGGACCGGAGGTGGTGTGGAGCTTGGCTCCCATCTCGTTTGCGACGATGCCTGCAAGCGTGGTCTTTCCGAGGCCCGGAGGGCCCGAGAAGATGACGTGGTCAAGTGCCTCGCCACGGTCTCGTGCCGCCTGGATGAGCACGCGAAGGTTCTCTCGCACGCGCTCCTGGCCGCAGTAGTCGTCAAGGGTCTTGGGTCGAAGCGAGCGCTCGACGTCAAGGTCATCCGATGTCAGCTCCCCCGTAACGCTGCGCGGTGCGCGCGTCCTCGCTGTGGCCGGGGTGTCAAACAGGTCGTCCTTGTCTGCCTCCCACATCAGCGACCACCACCCAAGCGCTTGAGGGCGAAGGCAAGTGCCTTCTCGATGGTGGTGGCGCCCGCCTCCTCATGCCCCTCGAGGGCAAGCTCGGCCTCCTGAGGCGTGAATCCCATGGAGAGCAGCGCGTCGGTGGCCTCTGCGGCAACCGAGGCCTGTGGGGCAGGCGCTGGGCCATCAAGCAGCGTGGGTGTCGAGAGGCCCACAAGGGAGCGAAGCTCGGCGTCCTTTTGGAAGACGCCGTCGAGGTCGACGAGGAGCCGCTGCGCCTTGCGCTTTCCGACGCCCGGAACCTGCGCCATGCGCGTTGCGTCCTGCGTTGCCACGACGGTGGCAAGCGCCGCGGGCTTGAAGGTGGAGAGCACCGAAAGCGCGAGCTTCGGCCCCACGCCCGAGATGGCCACCAGGCGGTCGAAGAGGGTGCGCTCCTCCCTGCTGGTGAAGCCGTAGAGCTCCATCGCATCCTCGCGCACGACCATGCGGGTGAGCAGCGTGACTCCCGGCGTCCCCACCGCCGGCAGCTCCGAGGCGGTGTTGTAGGAAATGCCCACCTCGTAGCCGACGCCTTGCACGTCAAGCACCGCATGAGTTGGCAGCGCCTCCACAAGCGTGCCCGTGAGCTGGACTATCATGCGTCCCTCCTTACGGCCTTTTGCCTCCTGCGAGAAAGGCGCGCCTCGGTGGCGGCCGCCGTTACCTCGCGGGACTCCAGGCGGTCATATTCCATCTGCGCCAGCTCGGCCTCGCGAACCTGGTCGGCTGCGACAGAGCGGGCGATGTCCTTCGTTCTGCACAGGTTGGCGTGACACACAGCGGCGGCGAGCGCGTCGGCCGCATGGTCTGGATGCGGGTCGTGATCGAGCGCCAACACGTTTCTCACCATGTAGATGACCTGATACTTGTCGGCAGCGCCCGTCCCCACCACGGCTTGCTTGATCTGCATGGGCGTGTACTCACCCACCTCGAGGCCGGCGTTTGCGCACGCGACGATGGCAACGCCGCGTGCCTGCGCCGTGGCAATGGCAGAGCGAACGTTTTCCCCAAAGAAGCTCGTCTCTATGGCACGATGCGTGGGATGGTAGGCCTCGATGACGCGAGCGACCTCGTCATAGATAAGGCCAAGGCGCTGATCTATGGACTGGGACGAGCGCGTTGTGACACACCCGTAGGCACGGGCGCGGCAGACGGGACCACGCGTCTCTACGACGCCCCACCCGGTATGCGCTAGACCTGGGTCTATGCCGAGGATGATCACATGCCCTCCCACAATGCTACGAACGTTAGTTCTAGCTTAGCACCGCTTTGAGAGATTGTCACGCACAAAGCGGAATCTTCTTAGAGGACACGGGAATGCGCCGATTTCACCACAAGAGGGTAAGCCCGACGGGCCACTGAGGCTAGTTCTCTGAAAACGGGCCCAGCCAGTCTGGCGCAGATCCTACCGAAAGGTCCCGGAGCAGCTCCAGGGCCTCGCGAATCATGTCTTGGTACTCCTCGGGGGCACTCGAGCCATCCGACGCAGACGCTCCTGACGACGCCTTGTCATGTGTCGCCCTTAAAGGGCGAAGGGGCCTCTCCTTAGGGTCAAAACCTCGGGGTAGGTCGACCTCGCGCCCTTGGTCTTGCCATGCGAAGCCCAGGGGCATGCGGGCGTCGGAGAGCGTCCGGGTTGACATCATGAGGCATGGCGGACGCAGCGTGCGCGCCGCGTCAAGGTCGTGGAACCGGGCAAGCACCGCGCGCGCCAGCTGCTCGTCTCCCACGGCAGCCTCGACCTGCGCAAGTCCTCGGGCCCCCTCCACATGCGTCGCAAGAGAGGCGTCCATGCGCTCGAGCGTTGGCTCAAGATTCCATTCGGGCACGGATATGCCCACATCGGGAACATCGTCCGGGACAAGCGCAAGCCCTGGGATGATCGAAGAGATGGTGTTTCTAAGCCGTGCGACGTCGAGGACGTCGATGCGATACACGTCCCCCAGCGGGGCAAGCCACCCGGCAGAGGGACACCAGCGCTCACATTCAAGGGCCAGCCCCGTCTTGTCTGCCGACGAGAGCACCATACCGTCGACGCCGCGGGCAAGCGCGCGCAGGTTTGCATCGATGAGGTCTGCTCGAGACAGAGTGCCCGACGGTGCCAGTTCGAGGGCTGTGTGCACATCGACTCTGAGCGCGCGTGCAAGGCGCGACGCGTCAGCAAGGCGCGGCGAGTCTGCCTCGGCACAGAGGAGGGCGTGGACATGCGTGGGCCCAAGCGCGTCTGTGGCGAGCACCGACAAGAGTATCGACGGAAGCGACCCATCAAGGGCAAGCACGGCATCGGAAAAGCCAAGCTTGTGCAGGTAGTCACGAATGCCCAAGACGAGCGACTGCCAAAGGTGGTAGCGCTCGTCATACACCTCAAACGCAAGCTCTTCCTCAGCACCAAGGACGGCACCTGCGCCCACCTCGGCAACAAGGAGGCCTTCCTCAAAAGCGGCGCACGATGCGGCAAGACGGCCGTCAGGCGAAAGCACGAAGCTCGAGCCGCTGAAGACCTGCGTGCCGTACCCGCCCAGCGAGCCCACACCGACGAGCCATGCACCCGACTCGGAGGCATCGTCCACAAAGCGCCCCTCATGCAGCGCCCCACCAAGCGCGGAGGATGGGTCGTCTACGGCATAGCCATAGCTTGCGAGATAGCAGAGCACGTCAGAGCCGTGTGGCTCGTCGCACCAGGCATCCAGGTCTTCGTACGAAAACGCCAGTCCAACACGCGAGCCAGACGCCTCAAGGCTCGTCAGGCCCTCGGCATGGGGCTTGCTTCCAGACACACCGGCCGGGAAGTCAGACCATCCCTGAGGTCCGCTCCCCAACGGCGACGCCACGCCATCACGCAGGAGCACCGCCTGAATCGTGGGCACGTCACCTTCCAAGACGACCACCGGCACAAGGCAGTCGCACGAGACGTCCAAGGCAAGGCCAGAGAGCGTCTCGACCAGGTCGGACAGGAAGGGCTCCTGCGCGCTGTAGTCGACCACCACCGGCCCCGTGAGGGCGGCGACGGGAAAGACCAGAAGGTCGACCCCGCGTCCCGCAGCGAGCTGGCTGATTGAAGCCATGCGCTCTGCCGTGGACGCGAGGTCGCCTGCCGTCGTGTTTATTTGGGAAACGCCGATAATCAAGGACGTCCCTAGATTTCGGCCTTCCAAAGGCCATGCAGGTTGCAGTACTCGTAGATGGTCACGTTCTCGGCACCGTCGCACTCGAACGTGGTCTCGGGAGCCGCGCCCGGCTTAAGCTTGTGAATCTCAAGACGGTCGTCGGTCACGAGGGCGATCCACTGGATGTAGTGGGCGTCGAGCATGGGATGGGCCACCTCGCCGACCTTGGCGATGATCTTGCCTCCCTCGCGGGTGACGGCGGGAACGTGCTTCTCGGTGGCTGCGTCAGTCGATCCAGCCACAAGCTCCTCGCACGGGGCGCCGCAGCACTGCGGGGTGCACGGACCCTCCTGGACCTTCACGAACAGGTTTGCGCACTTGGTACACTTGTAGAACTTTGCCTCAGCCATATCGAAACTCCTCTCCTCGAAGGATGTGACTGCAAGCACATGGTATCACGCCCATGCGCACTTACACGAACTGGATGTGCCCCTCCTCGCCCACGAGGTCGCGAACCTCGGCGGCAAGCACCATGTTGTGCCCGTCCACGCGCGTGGGAAGCTCCATGCGCATGGTCTGCCCGTTGGAGTTTGCGACCATCAGCTCCACGTGGTCAAGCCCCGCATAGCGCTTGAGGATCGAGTTCAGCTGCTCCATGCGGTCGTACGAGAGCATGCGCGGCGTCATGAACACCTCGAGGATGCGAGGCTTGTTGGTCTTCTCGTTGAGCTCCATCGAAGAGACTGACGAGCAGATCAGCTGGTTGCCGCGGTCCCCACGCTCGAGCTTACCGACCACGCGCACGAAGATGTCGCCCGACGACTCCCCCGTCTCGGGATTGACCTCGCCCGCCAGGACCGAGGCGCATTCCTTGTACGTTTTGGGGAAGACGACAAGGCTGATCTCGCCTTCCATGTCCTCGAGCGTGACGATTGCCATGGAGTCGCCGTTTTTGGTCGTCTTCTTGGCCACGGAGGTCACCATGCCTGCCAGCCGGATGTCCTTGTCCTCGGGGACGCGGTAGCGGGTAATCATGGTCCCCGTTGCCGGGTTCACGATCTCTTCGGACTCCTCTATCTGCGAAATGGTGTAGTCACGTGCCTTTGAGAGGGCGTATTCGTACGGGCGCAGGGGGTGGTCGGAGACGTAGATGCCCAAGACCTCATGCTCCTGCGCGAGCTTCATCGAACGGTCCCACTCGATGCCGTCCGGCTCGGGTATGTCCTCCTCAAAGCCAGACCCCTCGACCTCGGCAAACATGTCAAAGAGCGAGAACTGCCCCGCCGCTCGGTCCTTCTGCCGCTTGGCATAGGCATCGATGATGTTCTCGGGATTGCCCTTGTCCACAAACGATAGGAGCTGGCGCCGCGGGTAGCCCGTCGAGTCGAAGGCGCCGCTCTTGATGAGCGCCTCGACCACGCGACGGTTGGCCGAGTTGGTGTCGACACGCTCCACGAAGTCGTGCAGGCTCTTGAAGGGCCCGCCGGCCTCTCGCTCGGCCATGATGGCCTCGCCCACGCCCTCGCCTACGCCGCGGATGCCCGCAAAGCCAAAGCGGATGCCCTCGGCCGTAGCCGTGAAGTCCTTGCCCGACTCGTTGATGTCAGGAGGAAGGATCTGGATGCCCTCGTGGCGACATGCCGTCACGTAGTGCACGATCTTGTCGGTCTTGCCCATGTACGACGTCAGCACCGAGGCCATGTACTCCTTGGGGAAGTAGGCCTTCAGCCATGCCGTCTGCATGACCAGGATGGCATAGCCCGCCGAATGGCTCTTGTTGAAGGCGTACGACGCAAACTCGAGCACGTCGTCCCAGATCTTCTGGGCGATCTCGCGCGTGTAGTCGTTTGCCTCGGCACCATTCATCCAGTGGTCATAGATGGTCTCGTCCTTGCCGTCCTCCCAGTGGAAGACCTCGTCGGTGAGCATCTTGATCTTCTTCTTTGCCACCGGCTTGCGGATGCGCGAGTCGCTCTCGCCTGCGGAGAAGCCGCACATCTTCATGGAGATCTGCATGACCTGCTCCTGGTAGACCATGGTGCCGTAGGTCTCGTCCAGGATGTCCGCCAGACGGTCGTCATAGAAGGCGACGGGCTTGCGTTCCGTTCATGCGGTCGATGTAGTCGCTGACCATGCCGGCGCCCAAGGGGCCGGGGCGGTACAGGGCGATAAGAGCCACCACCTGTTTGTACTGCTTGGGCTGCATGCCCTTGATCGTGGCCGTCATGCCGGCGGACTCGATCTGGAAGACGCCCGCCGTGTGTCCCCTGCCCATCAGGGCAAAGATCGCGGGGTCGTCGAAGGGAATCTTGTCGACGTCAATGTCCACGCAGGTGGCGCCGGGCTTGATGGTCTGCTTCACCACGTCGGGCATGCGGTCGATGTCGGCAGCAGTCGGGTAGTTGGCGCGGATGTTGCGCAGCGCCTTGCTGATGACCGTGAGGGTGCGCAGGCCCAGGAAGTCCATCTTCAGAAGGCCCATGTCGGCAACGGAGTGGCCCTCGAACTGGGTGATCTCGACCCCGCCCTTGGTGTCGAGCTTGGTGGGAACGTGGTCGTTCACCGGGGTGGGCGTGATGAGCACGGCGCAGGCGTGCACGCCCTCGCCGCGCGTCAGGCCCTCGATGGCAAGGGCCGCGTCAATGATGCGATGGGCGTCGGCGTCCTTGTCGTAGGCCTCCGCAAAGTCGGGGCTGTACTGGTCTTCCTTGCCCGGGGTCTTCTCGAGCACGAACTTGAGCTTGGCCTTGGGGTCGTTGGACACCATCTTGGAGAGCCGCTGACCCATGTACACGGGAAAGCCCAGCACGCGGTTGGCGTCGTTGATGGCCTGCTTTGCCTTGATGGTCGAGTAGGTGATGACGTGGCTCACGCGGTCGGCGCCATAGAGCTCGCGGACGTGCTGGACCACCTCCAGGCGACGCTCGTCGTCAAAGTCCATGTCGATATCCGGCATCTCGGAACGCTCGACGGAGAGGAATCGCTCGAACATCAGGCCGTTCTCGAGCGGATCGAAGGTGGTGATGTCCATGGCGTAGGCAACGATGGCGCCCGCCGCGCTGCCACGGCCCGGGCCCACGCCGATGCCGTTCTCCTTTGCCCAGCGCACATCCTCCTGCACGATGAGGAAGTAGTCGGCAAAGCCCTTGGTGCAGATGACGTCGTATTCGTATTCGAAGCGCTCGCGCACGTTGACGCCGTTGACCTCCAAGGTCCGCCAGTCGGGGCCATACCTGCGCTCGAGACCCTGCTCGCATTCCTTGCGGAAGCGCTCCTCGGACGTCTCGCCCTCCTCAAGGCCAGGGAACTTGGGCAGGTACATGTGCGTCCAGTCGAGCTCGAAGTCGCACTTGGCGGCAATCTCGAGCGTGTTGTCGCACGCCTCGGGGCACCACGAGAAGAGCTCGCGCATCTCAGTCTCGCTCTTGAGGTAGAACTCGTCGCCCTCCATGTGCTTGCGGTTGGTGTCGTCAAGGTGCGATGCCGTGCCGATGCAGCTCACGATGTCCTGCGTGGGCGCGTCCTCGCGGTTGAGGTAGTGCATGTCGTTGGTGGCGACGACCTTGATGCCCAGCTTGTGAGCGAGCTTGACGAGCTGCTCGTCGAGGGTTCGGTCGTTGAAGCCGCCGCGGAACTCGAGTCCATGGTCTTGGATCTCGATGTAGAAGTCGTCGCCAAAGACGTCCTGGAAGGTGCGCGCCCAGCGCTCCGCCTCGTCAAAGTTGCCGTCAAGGATGTTCTGGGGGATGATGCCCTGCACGCAGGCGGACTGGCAGATGATGCCCTCGTGGTACTCCTTCAGCATGTCGAGCGTGGTGCGTGGGCGATAGTAGAACATCTCGTTGGCCGCCTTGGACATCATCTTCATGAGGTTGACGAAGCCCGTGTGGTTCTTGGCCAAAAGGATGAGGTGATAGCGGCGCTGACGCGTGCCCTTCTCGATGGTGTCGTCCGTGATGAAGTATGCCTCGCAGCCAAAGATGGGCTTGATGATTGGCGCTGGCTTGCAGGCTTCCACGGCCGCAAGGGCCTCGTCCTTGTTGGCGGCGCCACCGTTGGCGTTCCATGCGGCCACGTCGCGCTCCC
>JAFUBJ010000319.1 GCA_017460265.1 Atopobiaceae bacterium
AATGTCCACTTGCGCCCCTAATAGAGTCTGCCCAGGTCAAAGGCGATACGCTCGTAATCGGAGGAGCCAACTTCTCCTCTAAGGGCTCGGTGCTCGTTGCAGACAAGCAGGCCGAAGTGGTCTCGTGGTCGGACGGGTCGATCACGGTCGGCTGGCCAGATGGGCTCACGTCGGGCCTCATTCCCCTGGTCGTCAAGACCGATGGCGAAGCCGAGGCCTGCAGGGCGTTTCTCCTCGAGGCTCCTCAAAGCATCTCTGCCGGCGTTGCGCTCTACGAGAGCGACCTGATGCCACCCAACCTCTATGCTGATGGGACAAGCACGACGGCCATCCCTCAGGGGCTCGCAGCCCTAGAGGACGGCACGCTGTTCGCTCTGTTTGAGGACAGTGATGACCGTGCATACACGTCGACGCATGCACTCATGAGGTCAGATGACCACGGTGCCAGCTGGAATGCCGTGGAGCTGCGCACAGATGATGGGGAATCTGTCGACCTCAAGAATGCGTGCATCGCGGCAGGTGACGGCAAGGTGTTCATCCTTGGAGGCACCCCTGCGAACCGCCCTTTTGGGGTGAACATCCGGGAGCTCTATGCATATGGCGTAGCCAAGGGAGCGCTAACCCACGTGGCCTCGTTCGACAATAACAGCGATACATCGCCAATCTCAACAAATGGCTCTCTGTGTGTCGTAACTGGCCGCCTCTACTTTATCGTGAACGATCATGTCGGGGATGAGTATGGTTCTCCCACGCATATGTTTGTCAAGCGGTTCAGCGTCGATTACCAGACCTTTGACCAGACGCTCATGCTGGATCATGAGTATCCTCCCACGGGAACGTTGGCAACGCCGTATGTCGCGGCTGCCGGCAACTCCATGTATGTATTTGGCATCGACAAGAGGCTGGGGTCTTCGGAGGTTCCGACATCGCAGCTGATGGGGCTGGAGCGGGTCGACATAGCCTCGGACGGAAGCCTGTCTAGTACTGACCTTGCGGTGGACTTCTCCTGCTTTGCGGACGGCCTGACAGAAGATGACGTATGCATGGCGGCCTCCGAGGAGGGCGTCTTCCTCGTCGGCTCTGGCTTGGACGCATTTCTGCCCACTGGTGCGGAACGCACCGACACCTTCTTCTTGAAGAGCGGAGCGACCTCGTTCGAGCCCTATGAGAAGACCCTCTCGTACGGGCCGTTCACGTCTCCGGTTGCCGTATGCACGAACGGTTGGCTCTATGCCTTTGGCATCTCGAACTACGAAGACACGACCATCTTTGGGCGTGCGACCAAGGTGTCCAAGAATGTGGCACCCGAACCCGAGCCGGAGCCTGAGCCTGTGCCGGAGCCCGATGGTCCCAGTACGCCAGACAAATCGGATACGCCGTCGGATGACAAGAGGAAGGCTCCGGCTGCCCTTCCCAGGACGGGGGACGACTTCGCTGGAAACGCTGTGGTTCTTGCGTTGTCCCTGCTTGTCAGCGCTGCTAGCATTGCCAGTGGGCTGCGCCTCAGAAGTGGCGAGGCGGCTCTGCCCAATGCCCACGACTCAGAGAAGAGGACCTGGTGACACAGATGAAGAAGGCTCATTCGGGAAGGTTCGCCAAGGTCGTATCGGCGCTGCTAACGCTTACGCTCTGCCTGCCGTCCGCGCCAGCGTATGCGGAGGCTACCGCGCCCCTTTCCGCGCTACGGCGCTCTGGGGCAGAAGTTGATGCCCAGGTGAGCGAGATGCTTGCCAAGGGCGACTACGTCGAGGGCGAGGCTGTCGTCTGCTGCCTATCTGGCGACGGTCGTGGCCTTACGGCACAGGCTGACAGTCCGCTAGCAGGTGCCGAGCGTCTTTCGGAGGTGACGGCGCGGCAGTACGCCGAGGCCACCGGCGAAGTCATCCCCGCTGCTGGCGAGCCGGGAGCCCTGACTGCCCATGCAGAGGATGAGCCGGTACAGATTCTGCTCGTCCGCTCTGACACGCTGGGAACCGAGGAGCTGCTGTGCGAGCTGTTGGCAGATGAGCGCGTACTCTGCGCCGAGCCCAACTACCTGATGGGATACGCAGATGAGTCTGATGTCCTCAGTGTCGATGACGAAGCGGAGGAGTTCGAAGAGGAGCTGACCGCAGTCGATGATGTTGACGTTGTTGATGAGACGCAAGAGGAGCTTCCGGAGGCCGCCTCAGAAGCTGAAGTCGTTGCCCAGGCAGACCGCGTTGTCAACATGGACCTGACGGGTTACCAGTGGTCCAGCGAAGGCATAGAAAAGGCCACCATGCAGCAGCACGTCGTGGTGCCCAATCCGGGCATGCACAGCCCCCATTGGAACGAGCAGGGCGTAACCAACGCAGCGGGTGTGGTTGCCATCATGGACTCGGGCATTGACCACACGCATCCCGACCTTATGAACGTCATGTATCACTTTTCTTCGGAACTGCAGGCACAGCTGGGCTGCGGCGAGTATGGCTTTGCTCCCCAGCGCGAGGACAAGACCGATACCAGGGACAGTTTTGGTCATGGCACGCACTGCGCGGGCGTCGTCGCTGCGGAGTGGAACGACTTCGGCGTCTCGGGCATCGCAAACGGTGCCCAGCTCATTGCGGTCAACCTCTCAAAGTCCATGACTAACGAAAGCTATACGACCGATACGGTCATCCAGGGGTACGACTTTCTCATTCGTGCGGCTGATGCCGGTGTTGACATTCGTGCCGTGAACCGATCCCTTGGTCTTTCGATGGCGTGCAATGCGGACGAGGCCATGATTGTGGCTGCAGGCGAGAGAGGCATCATCACCTGCATGGCATCAGGAAACAACAACATCGACGATGACAAGATCTACGACGACGTGAGCGTGAAGCAGCCCAATCCGTATATCGTGCGCGTGAACGCGTCTGACATAAGCGATGCCCGCGTGCCGTTCAGCAATTACGGCAGGTATACCACCGATCTGTTTGCACCGGGGGAATCTATCCTCTCCACGGTCCCCACCTATCAGGACAAGTTCGGACGCTATTTCCCCGAAGCCGACAGTGACCCACTCTACGTAAAGACAGACCATTTTGGTGACTCGCCCATCGATGCCCAGGTGAAAGAGCCCGTGGTGATCAACAGCCTCTCTGAGGGGGACATTGGCTTCAATGGCGACAATTCGTCCCTTAAGGCCCGTGTCAGCACGTTGACCGAGGCGGCGGTCTGCTTCATCGTCGACATTCCTGTCGGGAACGTGGGCAAGGACGTCGTACAGGATATCAGCGTTGCCATGAACACCGACAAGCTTGGCGCAGGCTATGACGTCTCATGCTTCGTCATGCTTGATGACGGCACCTTTGCGGACAGTTATGAAGAGGGAATCTCGGGACATTGCTTTACGGCCGCACAGTACGGTTGGTGCCTCTTTTCCTTGCATATCGACGGGCCGGAGAAGCTCGAACGCGATCTTGGCCATGTGGTCGATTCGCACGGCAACACCTGCATCAGGTTCCGGTTCCAGGTGGACCTGAACGATGGGGCGCGCAGTGCGGGCGAGCCCGTGGATGTCGATCTGTATCTCGACCAGATCGCTGTCGGACGGCGTGGCAACGACGGTTACCTTCCCTATGAGTTCATGAGCGGTACGTCCATGGCCACGCCTTGCGTGGCAGGGTCTGCCGCCGTCGTGTCGTCGACGATCGAGGGCGTGGACACAGCCACGCGTGCGGCGCGCACGGTGCGCATGCTCAAGGCTGCGGTGCGCCAAGCCGACGGATATAAGGGTTTCTGCAAGCAAAATGGCCAGATTGACCTTGACCTCCTGGACAATGAGGGCCCCTTCGTCCCGGTGATCGAGTCTGCACAAACCAAGGGAGAGACGCTCGTTGTTGACGGAGCATACTTCTCCTCTGAAGGCACCTTGATGGTGGCGGGCGAGGAGGCGAGGATTCTCTCGTGGAACGACGACTCGATCGTGACCGCGTGGCCAGACGGTCTTACGTCAGGGCTCATCCCCCTTGTCGTGCGGAGCGATGATGGCGCTGAGGCGTGTCGGGCCTTCATCATCGAGGCACCAAAGACGCTGGTTGACGAGGCGGACCTCTATGAACGCGACCTTGAGCCAATCGATTTCAAGGATGAGGGAGTAAGTCCGGCGGATTGTCCGCAGAGCCTCGTGGTCACGGAGGACGGCATCTTGTTTGCCGCCATTGAAGATGACAGCGATCAGCGTAAGAGGGAAACGGTCCACCACCTTGCGCGCTCTGACGACGAGGGTGCGAGTTGGACATATGAAGATCTTGAGCTTCCCGTAGAGCTCAAGAACGTGTCTTTGGCCGCAGGCGACGGCAAGGTGTTCATCTGGGGAGCAACGCCTGCGACGGACCCCACCTATGTCAAGGAGTTGCACCTCTATAGCTTGGATGTGGCCTCAAGCACGTTCGAGCATCATGCTACCTTTGAGGCAAACAGCGAGCAGCTCAAGGTCGACAGAAGCACCCTGGCATACGCGTCTGGGCGGCTGTTCCTTGTCGACCTCTATAAAGGCTCCGACGATGATGGGGTGCCGACGCACATGCGCCTGAGGAGCTTTGATGACGGGTATGGCTCCCTGGGTGATGACTTCCTGCTTGACCATGAATACACGAGCGGAGGGATGTACAACGCTCCCATCGTGTCAATGGCTGGCAATCATATCTATGTGTGTGGTGCTGCCGACGAGAACTGGTCGAAGGAGCCGATTGGGCGTCTTGCTGGCCTGGAACGTGTCGATGTCATGGATGATGGCAGCCTTTCCAGTACCGATCTGTCTGCCGCCTTCTCCAAGCTCGAGTCGGGGTTTTCTGTGGACGACATTGCCTTGGCTGCATGCGACGATGGCATCTTCCTTGTAAGCTCGAGCTTGGGAGCAGAGCTGCTGGGGGACGAGGTCGATACCGATACGTTCTTCCTGAAGGACGGCTCTCAGTCGTTTGAGCCCTATGCGCGGAGGCTCTCGTATGGTCCGTTCACGAGACCGGTCGCCGCGTGCTCTGATGAGTGGCTCTGTGCCTTTGCGACCTCAAAGTACGAGGACGTGACCGTGTTTGGTCGGGCGACCAGGATCGCGGAGCCGGGACCCGAGCCGGAGCCCAGGCCGGAGCCTCAGCCGGCGCCAAAGCCTGACGAGCCGTCAGACAAAGTCCAGCCTTCAAAACGTGCCCTTCCCAAGACGGGAGACCCTGCCGTTGTGGCGCCCCAGGCTCTGGCCATGCTTGCCCTGGCAGGTGTGGCATGCGTCGCGCTTGGCATCAGGAAGCGGAACAGTATCACAAGGTAGACGAGGGTAGGGAGTGCGGGAAGGCTCTGCTCTTCTCGTCAACAAAAAGGTTCCACAATTAGTTTGGACGCAATGCGGATTCATAATCCCAGCTTTGTGGCACCTAAATGGCATAAAGAATAGTACAAATACCAGCTGGGAGGTATCGAAAGGTCCTCTTGGCAATCTTTTGTGCTAGTCTTAGAGAGTACGTTTCTTTTCAGAGGTGTTTCATTCTGTCAACGGTATCGTTTTGGAGGTTTGCGGAGTGCATCACAAGAATATCCTGCATATTGCCCGCACCTCGCGTCACCACGATCGCATGCGCGAGCTCAGCCACGCAATCGACGTCTCGATTGCGCTCGCCAATCCTGTCACCTTCCCCCAGGCCATTGCCTCAGGCCATGAGTTTGATCTCGTCATTCTCGATCCCGAGGGCATGGACCAGAATACGCTGAACGCCGTGGATGCGTACGTTTCCGACAACGGCTTCATTCCCACGCTGCTTGTCTCCGACGAGGACAAGCTCGCCCGCATGCACCTTCCTGTGCAGGGGCGCAACGACTTCATCCTCTCGACGGCGGGGGAGGCGGAGTTCGAGGTCCGCTGCTCGCTTCTGCTCTGGCCGGGCGAGGAGAGCGCACCCGCAGACATCGTGACGATCGACAACATGACGATCAACCTTGCCACCTACCAGGTCTACATCGACTCCCAGCCGGTCGACCTCACGCTCATGGAGTACTCGCTCCTGTCGTTTTTGGCCACGCACCCGTCGCGCGCCTACTCGCGCGAGACGCTCCTTCACCGCGTCTGGGGCTTTGAGTACTGCGGCGGCACCAGGACGGTCGACGTGCACATCAGGCGCGTCCGCTCCAAGGTCGGCCCGCAGGTCGCGTCCCACATCGTGACGGTGCGCGGCGTCGGCTACCTCTTCAAGCTGTAATGAGCACACTCATCGGCAACATTCCACCTCACCTGCCCTTTCGGCAAGGTGAGGTTTTTCTTTTGTCGCGACATGGTTGCTCGGCAAACCTTCCCGTCATGAACGAAGGGGCAAAAGCCGTGCACTCACGCCGCCTTATCTGCTATGAATTGAATTGCTAGTCAAAGAGAAAGGATTGCATCATGGCACAGGAACCGATTACTACCACC
>JAFUBJ010000320.1 GCA_017460265.1 Atopobiaceae bacterium
AGGGCGAGGTGCTCCGCGAGGGCACCGACGTCAGCATCCTCGCCTGCGGCATGATGATCCCCCGCGCCATCGACGCCGCCGAGCGCCTTGCCGCCGAGGGCGTGTCCGCCGAGGTCATCAACGTGCAGACCATCATGCCGCTCGACGAGGAGCTGGTCATTGCCAGCGCCAAGAAGACCGGCAAGGTCGTCACCATCGAGGAGGCCTCCATCGTGGGCGGCCTTGGCACCGCGGTGTGCGAGGTCCTCTCCGAGAAGTGCCCGACGCCCGTGCGTCGCATCGGCATGCCCGACATCTTCGGCATGTCTGGCGCCGGTGGCGAGCTGCTTGACATCTATGGCCTGACCGCGGACCACATCATCGAGTGCTACCGCGAGATGGCGTAAGGCAACATTGCACAAAGGCTTGGGCGGGGTCGGAGCAAGTCCGGTCCCGCTTTTTCTTGCCATCCGGTCAGGGAAGGACGGCAGAAACCTGGTTGCCATTCCCAGCTGACCCTGATTGCCAGACGGCGGGGAAGCCGTGATAGAATGTGACGTGCGGGTAGCTAGCTGGGTTTACTCCTTCCGCTTAAGAACAATCCAGCGATATCACCTGCGTCTGCGAGAGGAGAAGGCAATGGAGCGGCTATACCAGGACTACCTCTTCTCACAGGGCCTTTTTGTAAGCGAACAGGGGCCGTCGGACCTTGCTGGTGAGACGGTCCTTTCGCTTGCCAAGCTCTTCAACATCAAGGTGGTCGAGCATCCTGAGTGGGCCTGCCTTGACATGGTGAGGGTTGCGCAGCGCAACCTGGGACGCAACGTTCCCGAGCCCTTCTATCGCGGCTTTCCGCAGTCCGTGCAGAGCCTCTCCATTCAGCAGCGCCTCGTTGACCAGTTTCTGCATTACGCGCGAACCTATGGCTTTGGCGACTTTTCTGAGGCGGGGCACTCCATCTTTGAGGAAGAGTTCTCGCGCTCCTGCTTTAGCGAGAAGGTCCCGGTCAGGGTCTACCGCATCATTGACGTGTCCGCGGCGTCCCAGCTCATAGAGCGCCACGCTCATCAGCTCCTGGCGGGCTCGCGCCAGCTGAGCGAGGGCGACTATGCCTTGGTCCTCCAATGCGTGCGCGACGGCCTTGCCGTTGACGCGTGCGGCTCCAAAGACACGGCCACGAAGCTGTTGATGGACACCAAGGACCTTGCGTTCACAAGCTTCCTGCAGCTCTCAGACGTGATTCGCCTTGTTGAGCACCTGCAGTTCTCGCATTACGGAAGCACCGACATCAAGAGGCTGAACTTCTCCAACCAAGACCGCAAGCTCGTGCGCAAGGTGATTGACCGGTTCTTTGAGCGCGGTGCGTGCGACGTTGAGCGCTGCTACGAGATGCGTCGCGCCTGGGTGGGGCTTCTTCACCATGTTCACTATCGCCCCATCAACCAGAAGGCGTCAGACTTCGTTACCAACCTAAGAGACAAGCGTGGCCGTTCCGCCTACTCCGCCTTCGAGGCACACATGGGAAGGGGAGAGGTCAAGGAAGCCCTCTGCGCACTGGAGCAAAGCAAGGGCGCCTCAGACGTGCTGCGTCACCTGAACTACCTGCTCAGCCGCTGCACGACAGAGGATCAGGCGCAGTTTGTTCTGGACCACCTGCAGAGCAAGAACAGGATTGTGCTGATACAGCTCCTGCTGATGTACGGCTTCTATGATCCAGACACGCCGCGGACCTTTGCGTTCACCAGATACAACATGCTGCGGACGCACCTCGAGACGCAGGAGGAGGTCGCACGCCGCAAGTCGGTCGTGCCGGAGGCGTGGGTATCTGCCGCAATGGCGCATATCCGTTCCCTGATTGAAGACTCGCTGCGCAACACCCTGGGCAAGGTGTATGTTGACGAGGCCCTGCGCCGCACGGCCATTCCCCTCAAGATGGCCGCCTCGATGAGTGGCGTGGGACTGTTGCCCACGGGTTCGCGCATGCCGTTCCCCTCCGACAAGAAGCTGCGTGCCTTCACGTACTGGGAGCTGGTCAATGACATCGACCTGAGCGTCATCGGCCTTTCGGACGACGGTGGCCAGACGGAGTTCTCGTGGCGAAACATGGCCTTCAAGCGGTTGGGAGGAATCGTCTTTTCCGGCGATCAGACCTCGGGATACAACGGAGGGTCCGAGTACTTTGACATCTATCTCCCCAAGTTCAAACAGCACTACGGAAACATCCACTACCTTGTCTTCTGCGACAACGTCTATTCTGAAAAAACCTTTGCTGACTGCGTGTGCACGGCCGGGTTCATGGTGCGTGAGAAACGTGGCAGCGGGAAGGTCTTCGAGCCCAAGACGGTGTCCTCGTCGTTTGGGATCACCTGCCCCAGCCGCTTTGCGTACCTATTTGCCCTCGACCTTGTGAAAGACGAGTTCGTGTGGCTCAACGTGTCGGTTGGGAGCTTCGAAAACGTTGCGGGGGAGTCGCGCCTCGCCTTCCTGCAAAGGTATCTGCGGTCGACCGAGGTCATCAACCTCTATGACCTTGCGAGGATGGCGGCAACCGAGGTGGTCGACTACCCACGGGATGCCGACGTCGTGTTCAGCGATCAGGCCGACCTGGCGCTCGAAGGGGCGGAGCAGATCGGAAGCAAAGACTACGCCCGCGTCCTCGAGCTGCTCAGCTCGTAGGCAACACAAAGAATCACGGCAGAGGAGCCACCTTGAGCACCGGCAAGACAGACGAGTTCATTCAGTTGTACAACCGCCTTGAGACGTCGATACGCAGCATGTATGACGTGCCTCAGGAGTACGGTGCCGTTGCGTGGCTCGTCAGAAACGTCAGGAGCTATCGGAGCGTCTCTGCCGAGCTTGACTACTGCAGGGAGGTCAGGAACCTGCTGCAGCACAGGGAGCGGATCAAGGACAGCTATGCGGTTATCCCCAGCGACTCCATGGTCGAGACCCTTCGCAGCGTCCTTGCAAGCATCGAGGCGGTTCCGCGTGCGGCAGACTTGGGCACGAAGGTGACGGACATCTTCTCTGCAAGCCTGAACGACCGAATCGTTCCCTTGATGAAGGCAATGCACAAGCGGTCCTTCACCCTCATCCCGATCCTCAAGGAAGGGCGCGTGGTCGGTGCCTTCAGCGAAAACACGCTACTGACGTACCTCATCAAGAACAACAGCGTCAGCTTTGGGGAAGACGATCGCTTCACGCTGCTGAGCGACCTGCTTCCCTTGGATAGGCACTCGTCAGAGACGTTTGAGTTTGTGGCGCAGGACACGCCTGCCCCAATGATCGCCGAGATGTTCCAGAAGTCCCTGAGGAACTCAGAGAGGCTCGAGGCGGCCTTCGTCACCGCTCACGGCAAGAGGAGCGAACGGCTGCTGGGCATGATCACCTCGTGGGACATGGCGGCATTCTTCTGATGGCGAGGTCTCACTGCCTGCGCGCTGCGTGAGCTGCCTGGGCTTCGGCACCTGCCGGCGCCAACGCACTCCTAAAGTGCATTGAGGAGCCACTCAGCGGCGCGGATGCCATCGGTGGCTGCGCTCATGATGCCGCCCGCATAGCCGGCGCCCTCGCCGCAGGGGAAGAGCCCCGTGATGCCCAGTGCCTGGCCGTCGTCTCCGCGCGTGACGCGCACGGGCGAGCTTGAGCGCGACTCCACGCCCGTGAGCACTGCGTCTGCGACCGCAAAGCCATCGAGCTTTCGGGCACGCAGGGGAACGGCCGTGCGCAGGGACTGCGTGATGTAGGAAGGCAGGCAGCCGTCAATTACGCCCCATGAAACACCGCGAGGATAGGTGGGTTGGATGCGGCCGGCGCCCGACGATGGGGTGTTGCCCAGGAAGTCGCCCAGGAGCTGCGCGGGGGCCACAAAGGAGCCGCCTCCTTCGTCAAAGGCAGCTTGTTCACAGGAGCGCTGCAGCTCCATGCCAGCCAGCACGTCGTCGCCAGGAAGGTCGGTGGGAAAGACGTTGGCAAGAAGGCCCGAGTTGGCGTTGACGCCCGCTCGGTCAGACAGGCTCATGCCGTTGGTGACCACGCCCCCAGGCTCGCTCGCGGCCGCGACCACATAGCCTCCCGGGCACATGCAGAACGAGAAGACGCCACGCTCGCCGTCGAGATGGCAGGCAAGCTTGTAGGGCGCGGCTCCCAGGGCGGGATGCCCCGCCGCAGGACCGTACTGGGCCCGGTCGACGTCTGCCTGCAGATGCTCGATGCGCACGCCCATGGCGAAGGTCTTGCGCTCGAGCCTCACGCTGCGGTCGCGGAGCAGTTCGAAGACGTCGCGTGCGGAGTGCCCCGTGGCTAGCACGACATGGCTTGCGGGGAGGCGCTCCTCGCGCTCGATGCCCGTCGCTGGGTCAACTGAGGCGAGCGTCACGTGCCGCACTCGGCCTCCCGTGACATCGACGTCCACCAGGCGCGTGCGGCAGCGAACCTCGCCACCCGCCGCCTCGATACGGCGCACGAGGTTCTCTACGACCGTGGGGAGCACGTCGCTTCCCACGTGGGGGTGAGCGTCCCAAAGGATGCTGCGCGAGGCACCGGCATCGACGAACGCCTCAAGGATCAGGCGGTGAACGGGGCTCTTGGTGCCTGTCCCCAGCTTTCCGTCAGAGAAGGTTCCAGCCCCGCCAAGGCCAAACTGAATGTTGCTTTCGGGGTCAAGTGCGCCCGTCTCGTTCAGCGTCTTGACTGCAGCGGTGCGCCTGGTGGCATCGTCGCCGCGCTCAACAAGAAGGGGCGAGAGGCCAGCCTCGGCAAGGGCGAGCGCGCAGAAGAGGCCCGCGCAGCCCGCGCCGACCACGACGGGCCGTTGGGCTGGGACGGCACCATGTAGTGACGGCAGGGAGAGCTGCGGTCGGTCAAGGTGGCTCACGCCGCGCGTCTGGTGCCTGCGCTCCAGGCGCGAGAGGAGCTGGCGTTCTGCGTTTGCATGGCCCGTGAGCTCGAGCCACACGGTGTAGGTAAGGACGATGTCAGCCTTCTTGCGTGCGTCAACGGAGCGTTTTCGCAGTTCAAGAGAGGATACGTCGGCGGGGGAGAGGTGCAGTCTCTTGAGGGCGGCCGCACGCACGGCGGCAAGCTCGTGTCGCTCGTCTCCGTCGAGGCGTCCCAGCGGGACGCGGATGCCGCTTACCTCTATCATGCCAACGCCCTCCGTGCGGCAGCGGAACCGGCAACCATGCCGCTCTTCCATGCCCACGCGAGGTTGAACCCGCCGCAGTCGGCATCAACGTCAAGGGCCTCTCCGCAGGCAAAGAGCCACGGATGCTCGCGGGAAGCAAGCGTCGTGGGGTCAAACTGGTCCGTCTTGAACCCGCCGCGCGTGACCTGCGCGTGCTGTGGCTCTGCCGGCCCCATGATGCGGAAGGGCAGTCGCTTGACAAGCGACACAAGCGCCTCTGCGTCAGTCGTGGGGGTTGTCCCTTCCATGTCCGGGAGCTGCCACCGCTCTTTTGCCATCCTCTCGAGCACGCCGGCTATGACGGGATCGATGACCCCATCAAGCACGCCCGACGCAAACGATCCGCTGGCAGCGGGGTCGACGATGCGGATGAGCTCGGCTTCCAGCAGGTCGGGCACGAGGTCGAGCTCCACGAGGTCTCCGGGCTCGGCTCGTCGGGAGAGGTCAAAGACCACCACACCCGATATGCCGTAGTCGCGGAAGAGGACGGTTCCCCGGTCGCGCCAGCCACGCGCGGTCCGTCCTTCCTTTGCGAGGGAGACCAACGCGTCCGCCTTCCTGCCGTCAAGTGCGCGCAAGGGGGAGTCCTCGCAGGCGATGGGGCAGAGCACGGGCGTGCGTGGGGCGGTGTGCAGGCCGAGGTCGATGGCGGCGGGCAGGCCCTCTCCTCCCGAGGCGATGACAACGGCCTTGGCGTTGGGGAGCGCGAAGGCCCTCGTGTCAGAGAAGGCCTCAAGACAGACCACCTCGACACTCATCCCCCCGCTTCCGCCCGTGATCTGGGCATGAGGCATGCGGGTGTCGACAAGGCTCATGCCCACGACCTCGCGAGCGGGGGCAAGCACGACGCCCGCCCTTCGTGCACGGGAAAGGAGGACGTTGCGTACGCATGCGGCCTGAAGGCTCATGGGATAGAGACGCCCGTCC
>JAFUBJ010000321.1 GCA_017460265.1 Atopobiaceae bacterium
CGTAGTTGATGATGAGATGGTCACCCACGTGGATGTTCCTGCCGTTGTCGCAGTTGAAGCCCTGCTGCACGCTCGCGCCGACGCCCGCCGAGCCAAAGAGCTCCTCCGCCACGAAGCGCTCCTGCCCCGCAAAGTCGAGCGGGTCGATGGCGTTGTAGCGCTCGACGGTGGCGATGGCATTGCGGCGGCGTGCGCCCAGCTCGCGGTCGGTGAAGCGGTACTCGAGGCCGGCCTCCATCTTCTCTGCTTCGGTCATGTGCGTCACGTCTCCCTCTCGGTCGTCCTTGTCTTCATTATCTGCCAGCATGAGCGTTTGCCCGTCTACCTGCGCAGTTCCTCGGGCAGGTGGCGCGGACCTCTCACATGGGTGATGCCGTGGCGTTCGAGCTCCGCGCGTCCGATCGGCGGGTCCTTGCGCTCCAACAGCCGCAGCCGCATGAGACGGTCGACGCGCATCTCGTAGCTACCGGTTGCGGGGATGTCGGTCTCAAGTACCGCAAAGCGGTAGCGCACCTCCGACGCCGGTGCGGTCACGTAAAGGAAGACCTCGTCGCCGGGCAGGACGGACGTGCTCTGCTTCCAGAGCAGCTCATCCGAGGTAGCGAGGTGTGCCTCAAGGTCGAAGTACCTGGGGTTTGCGGGAACAAGCCAGGATATGGGCTTGCGCGGCTTGCCACGGCGGTCGGTTCGGCCGCTGCGCACGGGGCTCGACCCCATGTCGAACAGCTTGGAGAGGCTACTCTCGGGTACGTCGGGCAGCACCGCTGCCAAGTGCCCGAGGATTCGCTCGCGTGACTCCTCCGCCGATCGACCCTTGACTGCCTCGTCCAGATCGAAGGGCATCATCTGATCGGCAAGGGCCATGCGGGCCACGCCCCAACCGTAGGGGTTGCCCTCGCGGTCGATCTGGTACTCGATGTCGGCGGTGGTCACGTAGCCCATCATCTGCAGCTTGGTGAGTGCTGCCTCAAAGCCAGGGCGCTGTCCGTGCTTGCGTGTGCCGAAGCCTCCCATGCGTCTTAGCTCCTTGGTGAGCAAGGGTCCATTGTCCTCAAGCAGCTCGTAGATGACGCGCATGCTCTCGGTGGCAAGCCCGTAGTCCCAGCGCTCGTCGAAGGCCATGAGCCCGCCGCGCAAGTTGGCGAAGTCCGCGAACCACTCGGCGCTCACGAAACCTGCCTTGCCCCGGAAGAACTTGCCGTAGGCGGCTCCCGTCTGCTGGATGAGCGGCCCCTTCCACTCCCAGGGTCCGTCGCCGTCGCCAAACCACTTCTCGGGCGCGCACAGCTCCTCGATGGAGAATCCGTAGCCCGGCATCGCGTTGTTGAAGAACGGCAGAAAGCCGACCTCTTCCACAAGGTCGGCCACGTCCTGCATGTTTCGAATTGTCTTGAGCGCCACGTCGCTCACGTTCCTTCCTGCATCATGAATGCGTCCAGAACCCCGTTGTACCGCACGTGCTAGAACACGAACCCAAGAAGAAACGTGACGAGCTCGATTGCCACGGCGGGAGGGTCGATGTGGGTGGAGCACTCCTCATTGAAGTATTTCGCAAAGATAAGGTAGATGAAGTTGGAGAGCAGGCCGAAGGCTACCGACACTACTACGTTCCCACCGGTGAGTCCCATGGTCACACCCACGATGTTGGTGATCTGGTGGGTGGTGGGCACCTTCTGGCCGCCTCCGGCATAGCCGAATATGAGCAGCGCTGCGGACACCGAGAACCCCAGCCCGTAGAACTCAGGACCCGCCTCCTTGAGAAGCAGTGCCGTGACCGTGGCCATTGCCGTTGCGTTGACGGTCTGGAAGACCCAGTATTCGACGCCCTGCTCGCGGTAGTATTCCGAGACGTTTGGGTTCCACTTACGCCCCGTTCCCAGAAGCATGCGCCCGACTACGCCTACGACGATTACGCTGAACGAGCCTGCGTCTGCCGGCAGTCCGAGCTGGCTCGCAAGCGAGAATACGACGTAGCCGATTGCACCGCCAAGTCCTCCCGTGAGCATGACGGGAACGTCGTGCAGGAAGATAAGGGACCTCGTGATGTCCCAGCCGTCCAGCTCGCCGGGATGGCGCATGGCGGCCAGAGCCGTGGAGAGTCCGGCGCCGTTGAATATGATGGCAGGTAGCAGGAGCGTGTTCAAAACGTTCTGTCCCAGGAGTCCAACCTCGGCTCCGGCCGCTCGCAGCACGAACACGACTATGCCCGCAAATCCCGTGCAGATGAACGTCTGGATGCCACCGAACATCGCCCCGAGTATGCCTATGCAGAACGCGAGCGCCACCATCGTGGGATCTATGAACATGCTGTGCTCCAACCTCTTGGATCGTCGATTCTCAGTCGGGAAAAGTCTAGGTTGCAATGAGAGTCGACGCTTGCAACTTCGTTAGGCTTTTGTCACAGGCTTTCGGTGGCAGTGCCTGCCTTCTCAGCACGGATTGTCCACATCACCTTTGGACGGGAGCGGCCGGCGCATGTCCACCCATGCCGTTTTGCTTCCTGGCAGGTGCTCGTCCACCGACCTCAGGGCCTCGCGGGAGTAGTCGGCGGAGAGCACGCCGTATCCGCGCTCGAGCAGCCACCGGGTGTCGGCTCCGATACCGCAGCCGAGGTCGAGGATGGGCTGGTCACGGCGGTCCTTTAGGTCAGCGTCGAACTGGTCGAGCCAGGGGTCGTTTGCGGGGATGCTAGCCCTGGCGCGTGACCACCCATCCCACATGCCGATTGCGGCGTCACCGAAGTCAGTCGTACTCGCCCTACTCACCGTCGAACTCCTCGGCTACCTGCACAAGCAGGTCGGGGATGGGCAGGTGCTGCGGGCAGCTCACCGCGCAGGCGCCACAGGCGATGCAGTCGCTCGCGCGGCCGTGGTCGCCTGAGGTGGCCTGCTTGTAGTGGCCGCGTGGGCGCATGCCGTTGCCATAGAGCGTCGCCGCGTTCATGGCGCGGAAGAGCTCGGGGATTTCGATCTGCATGGGGCAGCCGTCCACGCAATAGCGGCAGGCGGTGCATCCGATGGTGGGCTTGTCGAGCAGCTGGCGCGTGACCTCGGCGATGGCGTCCCGCTCCGCCTCGGAGAGCGGCTCGAGGCTGCGCACGGTGGCCAGGTTGTCCGCCATCTGGGCCTCGTCGCTCATGCCGGAGAGGACCACCAGCATCCCGGGCCGGTCGAGCGCGAACCGCACGGCCCAGCTCGCGTCGGAGGCGCCCGGGCGCACGGCCTGCAGCAGCTGGTGCTGGGCCTCGGGAAGCTCGGCCAGCGTGCCGCCCTTCACGGGCTCCATCACCGTCACGTACACGCCGTGCCTGCGGCATACCTCGTAGTTCTCGCGCGAGCGTACCACGGGGTTCTCCCAGTCGAGGTAGTTGAGCTGTAGTTGCACGAACTCCACCTCTGGGTGCTCGGTGAGCACCCGGTCCAGCAGCTCCGGGCCATCGTGATACGAGAAGCCGAAGTGGCGGATGAGCCCCTGGTCCTTCATGCGCTGCGCCCACTCCCAGCAGCCGTACTCGGTGTAGACCGGGTACCACTGGCTCTCCACGGAGTGCAGCAGGTAGAAGTCGAAGAAGCCGGCACCCGTGCGCTCCAGCTGCTCGGCAAAGATGCGCTCCACGTCGCCCGGCTGCTTGAGCGACCATGCAGGCATCTTGTCGGCCAGAAGGAAGCTCTCGCGGTCATGCCGCTTCACCAGGCATTCTTTCACTGCACGCTCCGACCAGCCGCCGTGGTAGGGGTAAGCCGTGTCGAAGTAGGTGAAGCCTGCGTCCAGGAACGCGTCGACCATGTGGTTGAGCTGCTCGTAGTCGATCCTCGTCTTGTCGTCGGCGTCCAGAACCGGAAGCCTCATGAGCCCGAAGCCGAAGTGCGGTACCGTCGAAAGGTCCTCGATGATCATGCGCGTATCCTCTCCCTCTGTTCGTGTCTGAAGCGAGCTGCCTGCCTCCCCAAGGTGGGCAGCTCATTCCCTATGAACAATTGTCGTTGGCCGGCGCTTGCGGTTCTTGCGCGGCGCTTGGGTATTTGTCACTCGCTTTGGCTCGTGGCTGCTTCCAGGTTGGAATCTGCGGGCTCCCGCAGCACAACCACCAGCAGGACTGCCACGGCCATGCAGACGATGGCCAGCGGTATGAAGGGGCCCGTTGCAGACGCGTCGCCCACGACATCGCCGATCCAAGAGAGAATGGCGGGCGTCACGCTCGCCCCGGCGAAGCCGCCCGACACCATGACCGACGTCGCCAGCGTGTTAGAACCCGCGGGGCAGACGTCTCCCACGAAGTCGGTGAGGAAGGCGATGACCAGGGTGCCAGCCGCGCCGGCGAGCAGTGCGGAGACGAGCATGAGGGGCAGCGATCCTGCGACACGCGCAAGTAGCATGGCGGCAGCCATGAGGGCAAGGCCCACCACTGGGGTGCGAAGGCCCAGTGCGGCGCGGATGCGGCCGAAGGCCAGGCCACAAGCCATGCCGGTGAGTGCCACGAGCGAGATAACGAAGCTCGACTGGGCCGCCGTCGCGAAGCCTCCCTCGGTCACAACGGAGGAGATGCGCACGTTGTAGCCACAGTTGCACACCACGAAGGTGAAGTAGAGGGCCAGGAGGCCAAAAACGGCGGCGTTCAGGCTCTGCTTTGGGGCGGTACCGCTCGCCACGCCGTTCATGCGCTCAGCTGCCATCTCCTCTTGCGGTGTGCGAGCAGGTACCCCAAGCGCAAAGAAGACGACGGGAACGAAGAGCAGTCCATAGACAAGGAAGCAGCGCTGCCACCCAAGGCCGAGGAGGGCGCCTGCAAGCGTCGTACAGACGATGTTGCCTATGGTCTCGGTGGAGGAGCGCACGCCCATGAGCGTCGCGCGCTCCCGCCCTTCAAAGAAGACGCCAACCATTGCCAGTGCCTATCCGCAGTCTAGTCCCACGCCCGCACCGAACACCAGGCGCGAGGCGAGAATGACAGGGTAGCTGCCCGTGAATGCGGGTACCATGCCCGCCACGGCGGCAAGGACGAGCGCCAGCAGGACGGAGCGCTTCTTGCCCAACCGCGCGGAAATCCAGGGACACGCCAGGATGAAGACGAAGCCCGAGAAGTTCTGAACGGTGGTGATGGACTCGATGGCCTCGCGCGGCATACCCACGAAGAACTCCCGCATGGCAGGGATGGCCGGCGAGATGGACATCTGGACCCCGATGAGCATCGATGCCGAGAGCAAACCGACCTTAAGGAGAAGACTCCCGTTCTTGCGCCCTGTGGACATGTGCGCCCCCTTTAATTCACTCCTACTCGATCACGTCTACGATCTCGGCGATGTAGGCCTCATGCGCGGGCTGCGCCGCGTAATACTGCTCGGCTACGTCCTGGGGCATGAGTTCCGTCTCCATGGGCTGGCGGTAGAGCTTCTTGCACACGAGGGTGAGGCTCGCCTCGGCGAAGGTGACGCCGTGCTCGCAGGCGACGGGCGTGAGCTTGGTCTCGGCCACCTTGTCGCCGTCGCGCCCGGACTTGCTGCCCAGCAGCTGCAGGTCTTCCCTGTAGCCCTCGGGGAAGAGCTGGATGGTGAAGTAGTCGTTGTCGTTTACGTATCCGTACGTGTGGCGCGTGGGCACCACGTAGGCCGTGACGACGGGCTTCCACCACATGGTGCCCGTCTGGCCCCAGGCGATGGTCATGGTGTTGAAGTCGTCGATGGTGCCTGCCGTGATGAGCCCCCACTCGCCTGCGAGCTCCTCGACGATGCGCACCTGCGCCGCTTTGATCTGGTCCTGCTTGCTCATGGTTTCTTCCTTTCATGTTCCGGCGCACGGGGCGCCAGCTTGACGGCGGCGTGAACGCCGCCCTATTGCCTAAGAGAGCGTTTCCTAGCTGAAGAGCCCCGATCCGTTGCCATCCTTCACGCGGAATGCCAGCGCCATGGCGAGAGCGATGGCCGTCCCGGCAAGGCCGAGGGCAAACATGGCCTGGTAGCCGTGCGTATCCAGAACGACGCCCGACACGGGGTTGAGCGCCACGGTGGTGAGGTTCTGCGCGGTGCTCACCAGTGCGAGCGCCGTAAGCTGCTGCCGCTGGTCCACGATGGTGTTGACCACCTTGAGGTTTGCCATGATGAGCAGCATCCCCGCCGGGTGCTTGCCCAGGAGCGTGAGCGCGATCTGCACGGGTGCCGGCAGCATGAGGGCGTAGCTTGCCATCTGTGCGACCACGCACGCGAAGGCGCCGACGAGCAGCGTCTTGTTGGGCACGCGGTCCATGAACTTGCCCGCAAAGAGTACGAGGGGCAGCTCGCACACCACGGCAACCGAGAGGATGGTGGAGACCAGCGTCGCATCCATACCTGCACCCGTGAGGTAGGCCGGGAAGTAGGTGTTTGGCGCGGCGACCGCGCCCTGGCGCAGCGCCATGAAGGCGAGGTAGTAGAGGAAGGGACGGTTGGCCAGGAGCGTGCGCGCGGAGACCTTCTCGCGAGGGGCCTCATCGGTAGGCGCAACCTCCTTGAACTTGGGTTCCGTGCCCCAGAGACCTGCGATGGTCACGAGCATGGAGGCGACCAGCGCGAGATATATGGACTCGGGCGCGATGTTCTGGTAGAGGAAGCCGGCGAGCCAGGTCCCCGCGGCGTAGCCGATGGTGCCCCAGATGCGGATGCGCCCGTACTCGAAGGGGCTCGCCGTGGCAACGCGCTCCATCACGGGGTTCGCGCCGTTGAGCAGGGCCATGAGCAAGCCGTACGCGAGCAGCACCGGTATGAATGCGTTGCTCAGCACGAACAGGACCGCGCCGAGAATCGTGAGGCCGAAGAGCACATAGTTGACGCGCTTGACGTCGTACCTGTCACCCATCGCGCCGATGAGGGGCTGGGCGGCCATGGTGGCAAGCGACGCCCCGCTCACCACGAGCGCTACCTGGGCGGCCGAGAAGCCCTTGCCCAGCAGGTAGACGGAGATGAACTGGGCGGAGAGCGCCCACGAGAGGTACCAGAAGAGGTACATGAGGAAGTAGCTGAGGTAGCTGTTCTTGTAACGTGACACGTCGTTCTCCTTCTGTCAGTTCCGCTGGGCAGAATCATGGATCTGAGACGTGCGCGAGTCTGTCAATATGCTTGGTGATTTGTCACTATTCAAAGGGAGAACGCCATGCCACGCACCCAGGTCGACGAGGGCAGGCTCGCCTACCGCGCCTACCTGAACACGCAGCGGGGGTGGTCGCACCACACCCACGACGAGGACATGAAGCAGTACCACCTCATGCAGGCGGGCGACCCGCGTGCGCCGGAGGAGGCGGAGCGCATTATACGGTCTGGCACGCCCGGCACGCTCAGTGTCGACCCCGTGCGCAATATGAAGTACCTCTTCGTGTGCACGGCAACCATCGCCACGCGCTTCGCCATCGAGGGCGGCATGGAGGCGGAGGAGGCCTACAACGCGAGCGACCTCTACATCCAGCGCATGGACCTGCTGCGTGACGTGGAGGAGGTCATAGCGCTTCGCACCGACATGATGCGCTTCTTCACGGAGCGCATGGCGAACATCAAGAAGGAGGGCGTGTTCTCTCGTCCCGTGGTTTTGGCTCAGGACTACATTCGCGCCCATCTGAGCGAGCGGATCCGCGTGAGCGAGCTCGCCGACGTCGTGGGGCTCAACGAGAGCTACCTCTCCACGCTCTTCCACAGCGAGACCGGCCAGACCATCACCGACTACGTGGCGCAGGAGCGTGTGGAGACGGCCAAGAATATGCTGCGCTACTCCGAGATGACGGCATCCGCCATAGCCACGAGCCTGGGCTTCTCAACGCAGAGCTACTTCACCAAGGTCTTTAGGGAGCGCACGGGCTTCACGCCCAACGAGTTTCGCAAGCGTTTCTTCCGCGAGAGCGGGATGGGAAGCGCGTAGGCGGCAAGAAGGCGCCGCCTCGCTACGCCAAATACGGCTAAGGCGGCGTAGTAAGCATCCCGCCCTATGAGTCCATAAGAGCTTGGATTCAAGGGACAGGTTAGTTACCCGCCATTGAGGCCAGGCTCATCTCCATCACGCGGCAGGTGGCCTTGCTC
>JAFUBJ010000322.1 GCA_017460265.1 Atopobiaceae bacterium
ATGGCGTCGAGCAGCCCCTTCGCGCCGTCGCGGAAGACGCAGCGGGCGTCCTCGGAGCGCAGCTTGCAGCCAAGGCAGTCGCGGCAGTCCTTGAAGTCGAGGTCGTAAAGGTAGCTGACTTTGACCTCGAGCGAGGGGTCAGCCTCACGCATGCCCTCCAGGAAGCGTTCCACCATCGCGGCCGTGGTCCCCTTCTTGCGGGCACTGCCAAAGAGCAAGATCACCTTCTTGCCCATGCTCACGCCACCTCCTTGGCAGCCGCGAGCACGAGGCGCTCGCCCATGGCACGTGCATCGGCAAGGTCGACGGGGAACTGCTCGTCCCGGTGCTGGGCCTTGTGCTCCTCGTCGAACATGTTTGCCTCGTAGCGGTCGTAGTCACGGAACTGGTAGGTGTCGCAGCTCCACACGCTCTCGCAGTGCCCGAGCACGCGGCCGATCTCGCGCTCGGAGATGCCGAGCAGCGCGTCGTAGTTGGCCCCGCCGAAGGCGAACTGCTTGGGGCAGTTCATGGTCCAGACGAGGCCGCACCGCTTGTCCTTGGGGATGTAGCGGATGCGCGTGCCCGACTCGTCCTTTGAGTAGCTGTCCCACGGGAAGCAGAGGCGCTCCATGAAGGCGCGGAAGACGCCCGTGGGCTGGCTGTAGTAGATGGGGCTGCCGATGATGATGACGTCGGCCTCCGCCGCGCGCTCGAGCACCGGGCGCAGCCAGTCGCGCACCGCGCACACGCCGATCGACCTGCTGTTCTTGGCCTTACAGGCGAAGCAGCTCCTGCAGCCGAGGAACGGCTCGTCGTACAGGCGCACGCGCTCCACCTCGGCTCCTGCCGCCGCCGCCCCCTCAGCCGCGGCGTCCAGTAGCTGCTCCGTGTTCCAGCCCCTGCGCGGGCCAGCATCGACAATCATCGCTTTGACCATTGTGGTCCACCTCTCCCTTGCGGAATCATCTTCCCGGTGCTACGGTACGATAATGGTAAGTGAAATATAAGTAGGCAGAAATAACTGCCCTATATCAAAGAAGGAACCATGGCCTACGAGGACCTCGCGCTCGCGCTGCGCTCGGGCGAGCTCACGCCCGAACAGATCTGTCCCGTTTCCTACGTGATGAGCGTCATCGGGCAGAAGTGGAAGATCCCCATCCTGTGGCATCTGGCCGACGAGGGGACGCTGCGCTATAACGAGCTCAAGCGAGGCGTGGTGGGCATCACCAACATCATGCTCACCAAGTGCCTGTGCGAGCTGGAGGACCATGGCCTGGTCAAGCGCGAGGAGCTGGGCACCATCCCGCCCCATGTGGAGTACAGCCTCACGGAGCGCGCGAAGGGCCTCGTTCCCATCCTCTACGAGATCCACGCCTGGGGGCAGGAGCTGATGGAGGAGGAGGTGCGAGCGGTCGGCGAGCTGACGCGGGACCAGCAGGATTAGCAAGGTGTGCGCCTTGACGTTTCAGCCCCTGTGGTGCCTGCTGTCTTGGGCGTGGATGCCGTAGCCTGTACTACCTCGTTCAGGCCATACGGATTCCACGTATCAAACGCGCTGCAAAGCAAGGCACCAAAGAGCAAATCTCTCGTTTGTGCATGGGTCTCCAGATGCTGAGGCAACTTATCAAGACTGTCTGGCGCTACATGCAAGTTTTCAATGGTCGCGGCATGCCATCGGTTTATCTTTCCAAGAGTCAGGGAATTCCTCACTCCGCCTCGAGGAACGCCCCCGTCTGGCGGTCCCAGAGGGACTCGTAGGTGCCGCCGGCCCGACTGAGCTCGGCGTGGGTGCCGTCCTCCACGATTGCCCCCTCCTCGAGCACCACGATGCGGTCGAGGGCCGCGACGGTGGAGAGGCGGTGGGCCACCACGATCGAGGTGCGGCCGCGCATCAGGTTCTCGAGGGCTCCCTGCACGAGCGCCTCGGACTCGGAGTCGAGGGCGCTCGTGGCCTCGTCGAGCACGAGGATCGGGCAGTCGGCGAGTATCGCGCGGGCGATGGCCACGCGCTGCCGCTGGCCGCCGGAGAGCTTGACGCCGCGCTCTCCGACCATGGTGTCGAGCCCGGCGGGCAGCCGGTCGATGAACTCGAGCGCGTTGGCCTGCGCGGCCGCGGCACGGATCTGCTCGTCGGTGGCGTCGGGGCGTCCGTAGGCGATGTTCTCGCGGATGCTCCGGTGGAAGAGCAGCGCCTCCTGCGGCACGTAGGCCACCTGGCGGCGCAGGCTCTGCTGGGTGCAGGCGGAGACGTCCTGCCCGTCGACGTAGATGTGCCCCTCCTGCACGTCCGAGAGGCGCAGCAGCAGCTTGGTGAGCGTGGTCTTGCCGCTTCCCGAGCGGCCCACGAGGCCCACCCGCTGGCCGGCCGGCACGCGCAGCGTGAGCCCGTCGAACACGTAGTCGCCCTCCGCCGCGTCCTCGTAGCGGAAGCGGAGCCCCTCGAAGTCCACGGCGCCCTCGGTGACGACCAGCTCCGGTGCCCCCGGCGCGTCCTCCACCAGGCGCGGCTCGTCGAGCACCTTGGTCATCTCCGCCGCGTCGCCCACCGCGCGGTTCATGCGCGCCATCATCGAGTTGATGTAGTTGAAGCGCATGCTCAAGTTTGTAGGTATAGGTGAACATCATGACCAGCGTGCCGGCGCTGATGCCGTACCATGCGTTGCCGCCCACCACAAAGATGCTCGTCACAAACATGATGATGGTGATGAGCGTGCTCGTCATGGCGCCGCGGCGCATCATGGCGTTCATGCTCACGCGCTCGGCCGCCATGGCTTCTTGGTCGGCTTCATCAAAGAGACCGCGCTCATAGTCTTCCCGTCCGCAGGTCTTGACGGCCAAGATGTTGGTCACAGCGTCAGAGAGCACTCCTGAAAGCTTGCTCTGGGCAGCTGCCGTAGCTGCAGAAAGAGGAAGAATGCGCTGGTACATGGTATAGGCGACGGTCACATAGATGGCGAGCATCACAAAGAGCACGCACACGAAGAGCGGGCTGGCCGGCCACAGCAGAACGACGGTGCACACGATGGATGCCACCGTGGGGATGAGTGAATAGGTGACCACGTCAACGAGACCCACGTAGCCGCCCATGAATCGGCTCGTCTGGCTGACCAGGCTGCCGCCAAAGCGGCTGGTGTGGAAGGTCATGGACTGATTGGAGAGCGTGTCAAAGCACAGCCGCGCCAGGTGGTAGTTGCCGTTCATCTCAAGCTGCATGACCGACCAGTCCTGCAGTTTGGAGCAAGTCTGTCCCACGGCGTTGACTACGAGCAACGCGATGACGTAGGGCGAGAATACCTGCCAGACCTGAGCGGCGGGCACTGCCTCGGCAGAGACGCGGTCGACAATGAGGCCCATGACGTAGGTGTTGGCATAGTTTAGAAGCGCCGTGTATGCGACAGACGTGAACACGGCCATGAAGGCGGCAAAGGGCTATTTCTTGGTGACCCACCAAAACCAGTGGAGCGTGCGACGTACCGTTGCTTTGTCACGTGGTGCGGTGCTTCTTTGTGACATGCGACCTTCCTTGCTGTATCGACATGGGCCATTATTGCGCTTGTGCGCTTTTGGCTAGCTTGATATGGAATGGATGTCAGCCCGCAGGCTGACCTGCCTGTTGTTACTCTACCCAGAAGACGCGGCCGTCCCTGCGTGCGGCGCCTTCGCCTGCAGGTGTGGCGGCGTAGCCCAGCACGCAATGACCGATGCCTTCGTAGTCGCCCTCGATGCCCGCCTCGGCAAGGATGGCCTTGCCTTCCTCGGAGTCGAACTCCTCTTTGGCGCGATGAATCCAGATGGAATCAACTCCCAGCGACGCGGCGGCGTTCATCAGGTTGCCCATGACGAGCGCGCCATCGTACACATGCGTGGGCACGGACTTGTCAGCGAGCACAACCAGTACGACCGGTCCGCCATAGAACGGGTCAAAGTCCCTCGCTGGTCCGCGGCCCGTGGCGCGCATGATGTCGGCGTTCATGTGCGAGAGTCGGTCGCGCAGCTCTTTGTTGGTGATGGCGAGTACGATGGGTGCCTGCTTGCCCATGCCGCTGGCGGCCCAGAGGCCTGCGTCAATGATTTGCTCAATAAGAGCGCGGTCAACTGGCTTATCGGTAAAGCTGCGAACAGAGCGACGGATCTTGAGGGTCTGGATGGTCTCGTTCATGGCAGTTCCTCCTCTTGGTTTGTATACAAGCTGATAGTACACCAACTGTTAAGGGGATGATCCCTCACGGGATTGGCTGCGAGCTTATTGGTACAGCAAGCCTGAGGGAAACAGGAAGAGATGGGGCGCCGTCAGGATGGCAAGGAGGATTGCGGAGCGCCGTGCCTGGGTATCCGCCAGACCTGCCTTCTGGATGATGCGTAGATCGAGGACATAGATACAGAAACCGGAGAGCGCGATGGCAACAGCGGTGACCAGAAAGCCGACGACGTTTGAGAAGGGGTTGAAGCCCAGACTGAAAACGATGTCGTGAGCCCAGCCGCTGTTGAATGAAGAGAACAGTAGGTAGGCTCCTAGCAACAGCAGGCTTCCCACGAAGTCGGCTGCAAATCCTGCGAGGCAGATCTTCCAAGTGTGCTTGCGGCAGAACGTCTGGCGTTCGTCCACGTTGCCAAGACTCCACCACAACACAGCCCGGTCAATGAGGTAGTTGGCGGGAATCAGAGCGAACCAAAGCCAGCTGGGGAACCAAATAAGCATCCACAGGGGGAACATGACGTTATAGAGTGCTTTGCGTTGCCGTTTGCGCATGGCTGCCCCCGAATGAGAGCCACAAGATGTGAAACTCCGTCGACAGGCCTTATGGTAGAGGCTTCTGGAGCTTGATGCTGCGATTTGTACCACTTTTTGGAGGTTTTGGCGACGCCAAAAATCGCATCCAGAAATGATACAACTATTGATGAATAAAACCGCAGGTAAACAGGTACATCAATAATGGTCGTACCAACAAAAACGGGGTATACCGAAACTGGAATCACCAAATCGCCCAAAATGTGGTACAAATTGCGCGCATAAGGGTTACGCGCCCCGTTTTCCGCCAGAAAGATTAAGAAATACCCCTCGCCGAGGATTCAAGTGCGAGGACTCCGTGCAAAGCGCTCGGACCATATGCTTTATAGGAATATCTGTAAAAACTAGATTGCATACAACTAAATATGATACAATCAAAACAGTAAAGGAAAGAACAGAAAGGGGAGTTCGGATGGCAGAGAACGAAGTACTTGACCTTGTGATTGTGGGTGCAGGTCCTGCAGGCTTGTCTGCGGCAATCTATGCGCAGCGCGCCCTGCTCAACACCATCGTCCTCGAGCAAGAGGCCGTTGGCGGACAGGTCATCCTCACCTCTGAGGTTGACAACTATCCAGGCGTCCCCCACACGGATGGGTTCACGCTGGTTGACGCCATGAAGGCTCAGGCAGAGGACCTTGGGGCAACTATCGTCATGGAAAACGTTCTGCGCATCGAGCGCAACGAGGATGAGACCTTCTCGGTCACCGTCCCCGGCAAGGTCTATCAGTCCAAGGCAGTCATCCTTGCTGGTGGAGCCACGCCGCGCCACGCAGGCTTTGCGGGCGAGGAGGAGTTTGGCGGCAAGGGCGTAAGCTACTGCGCAACGTGCGATGGCATGTTCTATCGCGGCAAGCAGGTCTTTGTCATTGGCGGCGGCAACTCCGCGGCGGAAGAGGCGCTCTTCCTTACGCGCTTTGCCAACAAGGTCGTCGTTGTGGTGCGCAAGGATCACCTGCGCGCGCAGGCATCGGTTGGCAAGCAACTTGCCGAGAATCCCAAGGTTGAGGTTCGCTACCTCACGAGCATCACCAAGGTTGACGGCGACGGCATGATCACCGACGTGACGCTGCGCAACAACGAGACGGGCGAAGAGACGGTTGAGTCCTTCGACCAGAACGTGGGCGTCTTTGTCTTTGTCGGCCGTGTGCCAGCGTCCTCGCTGGTGGGCGAGCTCGTGGAGCTCGACGGCACAGGCTATGTGGTCGCGGGCGAGGACATGTCGACGGCGACCCCTGGTCTTTTTGTGGCAGGTGATGTCCGCCAGAAGTCGCTGCGCCAGATCGTCACGGCTGCGGCTGACGGTGCCATTGCCGCAACGTCTGTCTCGGCGTATCTGGGACATCCGGTGGCAAGCTAAGGCCACGCAAACGTAGGGTATTGGTGTTGCTGGCTTTGTCCCGCAACAAGAAGATAAGGAGTATAACATGGGCTTTTATGATTTCACGCTTCTGGATGGCAAGGGCAATGAGGTCAAGACTGCCGACTTTGCAGGCAAGGTTGTTATGGTGGTCAACACTGCCACGGGCTGCGGCTTTACTCCGCACTATGCACCGATCGAGGCGCTCTTTGAGGAGCTGCATGAGAAGGGCCTCGAGATTCTTGACATCCCCTGCAACCAGTTTGGTGCGCAGACCCCGGGCTCTGACGACGAGGTTCACGAGTTCTGCACCCTGCACTACAACACGACCTTCCCGCAAATGCACAAGTCCGACGTCAACGGCGAGAACGAGCTGCCGCTCTACACCTGGCTCAAGGAGCAGAAGGGCTTCGAGGGCTTTGGCGAGGGCCAGCAGGCTGAGTTTATGAACGCTCATCTGGCAAAGATTGATCCCGACTTCCAGAACAACTCCGACATCAAGTGGAACTTCACCAAGTTCGTCATCGACCGCGAGGGCAACGTTGTTGCTCGCTTTGAGCCCACGGCCGACATGGATGAGGTTTGCGCCTACGTGCGCGAGCTCGTTGGGTAGGTCATTGCTGGAACATTTTTCCTGCTTTGCTTGGGGCCGCCAGAGGGCGGCCCTTTTCATCTACACTGGGTTTCGAAGAAGACGCATTGAGAGGATGGCTGCATGATAAAGCTGGCTCTGACCGATCTGGACGACACCCTGATTCCGCTGGCCCATCGTGGCTCTGCCTCCGAGCGCACGATCGAGGCCATCCATGCGATGCTCGATGCGGGCCTGCACTTTGGGCCAGTAACCGGTCGCACGCCGCCGGGTGTCGAGAACACCTTTCATGGTGATGCGCGCTGCTATGCGACGGGGGCCTTTGCCAATGGGCAGATCGTCATGCTCGATGGCGAGGTCATCCACCGCGAGTGGTGCCCGGTGGAGCCGCTCCAGAAGGTTGCCGACATCATGGACGAGCTGGGTGAAGGTGCGTTGGCGCTCTATGACGTGGACGGCCCTGACCTTTCGGCTTGGTTTGTGAGCAAGGACCCCAAGCGCTGTGAAAACGGCTTTGGGTGGAAACTCCGCTCGTATCGAACGGAGCCGCGTGTGTTGGCACCCGTCCTCAAATCAAACGTGCACGTGACGGGCTCTCGTGAGCACCAGGAAGAGATTCAGCAGATACTGCGTCGCGAGGTCCCCGAGCTGGACTTTGTCTTTCCCAGTCAGACGGCGCCCCTCATTGACGTGACGCCTGCGGGCTACGGCAAGGGGAGTGCCGCCTTGATCTTGGCGGACGCGCTTGGTATTGACGTCAACGAGGTCGCCACCTTTGGCGATTCCGAAAACGACCTGACCATGCTCTCGTGCATCCCCAACTCGGTTGCGGTCGCCAACGGAAGTCCCGAGGCAAAGGCTGCCGCCCGATGGGAATGTGGCGCCTCCGCCGACGAGGGAGTTGCCGAGGCACTGCTCCAGATTGCCGAGGCGGCCTCGACGGGAGAGATGCCTGCCTTCATGCGATAGGCCAGGCAATCATCACTGAGTCATAGAAAAGGAGGGCATCCTTAGGAGGCCCTCCTTTCTTGAGCTTTGGGCTTGCGCTGTCTCAAGCTACTCCTGCTGCTCTTCCTGCATGCGCTGGAGCGTTTCCATGAGAGCGGGGATGACCTGCTTCTTGCGGCTCACGACACCCGGCAGAAGGGCGACGCCGTCGACGGGGGAAACGCCGAAGGCACGGCTTGCGACTTCCTCGGCCGCGGCGCCCCAATACAGCATGTCGGATGCCTGGCTCTTGACGTCGGTGAAGAGGTAGAAGACCATGGGCAGCTCGTTGACGGCGGCGCCGTCCTTGAGGTAGGGGCCAACGAGCTCCTCGGCCGCCTTGCGGGAGGCCTCAGTCATGAACGATCCCTGGCCCACGCCAAAGCGCACGTCGCCACGGCTGAAGACCTTGAAGTCGGAATTGAAGACCTCGTCCGCCGTGCGACCGGTGAGGTCGGCGCCAGCGTCAAACATCTTGTCGGCGTAGTCCTCCGGGTCCTCGCCACACAGCTTGGCAAGCTGCTCGCCCACGTACTTGTCGCGTGGGGTGCAGGTGGGGGAGCGGAAGCAGAGCGTGTCGGAAAGGATGGCCGAGAGCATGAGGCCGGCGATGTTGGCGGGAATCTCGACGCCGTTTTCCTGGAAGATGTCGTAGATGATGGTGCAGGTGCAGCCGACGGGCATGTTGCGGA
Source organism: Atopobiaceae bacterium (assembly GCA_017460265.1). Taxonomy (GTDB): domain Bacteria; phylum Actinomycetota; class Coriobacteriia; order Coriobacteriales; family Atopobiaceae; genus UBA1367. Next base: position 8,400 of record JAFUBJ010000322.1, read on the forward strand.
AGTAGACCGGGCCGCTCGTCTCGATGGAGCCAATGCGGTGGTGGTCGATGATCTCCATGATCTCGGCCTGCTCAAGGCCATAGACCGCCTGGCTGCGCTCGTTGTGGTCAACCAGGATGACGTGCTTCTTGCGCGGGGCGATCATGTCGGACGAAGTGATGATGCCCGCGTAGGTGCCGTCCTCGTTGAGGACCGGGAAGAAGCGGTGACCCGTACGAGCCACGACCTTCTGAGCATCTTCCACTGCGGTGTTCACCGAGAAGCGGTCGACGAGGTCGCTGTCGAGCATCTTGGCGCGAACCGGGATGGACATGGTGATCAGGCGCGATGCCGCGTAGGTGTCAAACTTGGTGGCGATGATGGCGCAGCCGCGCTCTTCCGCAACCTCGCGCACGACGGCGGACACGCGCGCGTTGCCGCACACGATGAGCAGCCCTGCGCCAGCGCGCACGGCATAGTCCTGCGTCTCGTAGCGGTTGGTGGTAAGGACGATGTCACCCTTCTCGATGACGTCCTCCATCATCTCGGGGCTGGTGCCCACGATGACGTGGCCGTCACACACGGCTCCCTCGGGATCGCCCACGATGAGCACGCCCTCGAGGGTGTCCACGATGTTGGAGAAACGCGTGTGGGAACGTGCGACGACCTCGCTGTCGAGGATGTCCATGTTGGCATTGGCGATGTCCTTCACGGCGATGAGGCCCTGGAGCGTGCCCTCGTCGTCTGCGATGCACAGGGTAGACGTGCGGTCGTCACGCATGAGGTTCCAGGCGGTCAGGAGGCTCGTCTCGCCGTTGATGGCAGGCGCCGTGTTGTAGTTGGTGTCCTTGATCTGGGGGCTGGCGTCCGTGATGAGGCGCGGCTCCTCGAAGCCAAAGTGCTGCAGCACGAAGGCGGTTTCGCGGTTGATGGCGCCGGCACGGCGAGCCTCATATTCCGTGTCGGGGTCTACCTGGCTCTTCAGGTAGGCGTAGGAGATGGCAGCGCAGATACTGTCGGTGTCGGGGTGCTGGTGGCCAACGACGTTGACCTTGCGGATTGCATCGGGCATGACGTGCTCCTCACAGTGAGACTGGCCGTGTCAAAGAACAGTCGCGGACAGATGGATGCATGGATTGTGCCACTTAGACGGCTATGTTGGGCATCACGTATCGAAGCTCCTCGGCAATCGGGCGCAATTTGAGGATGAAGCGGTTAGAATCATGCAACTTTTGCCGCAGCATGATCGGGCTGGGCACGGGCACACCGCGCAACGGTCGTCTTTGAGAGTGAGCCCACCTTTTAGCTGCTGTGACGGAGGAAATGGCCTATCCTTCTTGTGGACCGCATTTGGAGGGAAAGGTTGCCATGGACCTGGATATTGCGCGCGTCATCAAAAGCATTCCCAAGGAGCACGAAGCCGAAGAGATGATGCCCCTCATGACCCCATGGGGCGAGGAGCTTGCCGCCAATCTGGAGGCGGTTCCCTTTCCGGGGCACCCACGTCCCCAGCTTGCACGTAGGAAGGTCTGGATCTTGAACGGCTGGTGGCAGTATGCGTTTGTGTCTTGCCCCGATGCGGCCACTCTCTGGCAGAGCGAAAGGGCGCCCGTCGAGATGGAGGGCCTGATTCGCGTTCCTTTCTCGCCAGAGGCAAAGCTGTCCGGCGTTGGCAGGCAGCTCCATCCTGACGAGCTTCTGTGGTATCGCTGCAACCTGACGGTGCCCGAACTTGGTCAGGATGACCGTTGTCTGCTGCACTTTGATGGCGTGGACCATGCCTGCGCGCTCTATCTCAACGGCGCGCAGATTGCCACGCACGAAGGAGCCTACCAGCCGTTCTCCGTTGACGTGACCGACTACTTCAAGTCGGGCAGCACGCTGTTGGAGCTGTGCGTGTTTGATCCGAGCGACACGGGGACCCAACTAAGGGGCAAGCAGCGCCTTGGGAGAGGCGGCATGTGGTATACGGCCCAGTCAGGAATCTGGCAGACCGTATGGATGGAGGTCGTTCCTGCCACGCACATCGATGACCTGCGAATTGTTGCCGATCCAGACCATGGGGAGCTTCTGCTGACCGCCTGGCTCGAGGGCCATGCAAAGATGACGGTAGACCTGATCGACGCGTCTAAGGCCGTCGTGGCGCAAGGATCGTCGGAGCCTGTGGAGGGTGTGGGTGTCGTGACCGTGACCCTGCGCATGCCTGACGCTCACCTTTGGTCGCCCGATGACCCCTACCTCTATCGTCTGCGCATTACCTATGGCAACGATCTTGTCATGAGCTACTGCGCGTTCAGGACGGTTTCGGTCGAGAAGGACGAGAACGGAACGTCGCGGCTGTGCCTCAACCACAAGCCCTTCTTCTGTCGCGGCCTGCTTGACCAAGGCTATTGGCCCGACGGCCTTATGACGCCGCCCTCCGAAGAGGCGATGGTCTCAGACTTGCAGCTGGTTAAGGACCTAGGCTTCAACATGGTGCGCAAGCACATCAAGGTCGAGTCCGAGCGTTGGTACTGGCATTGTGACCGAATGGGCATTCTGGTGTGGCAGGACATGCCGTCCGGCGGCGCCAACCCGCAGGATTGGACTTCCCGCAACATCCCCACGCTGTTCAAGGGGTCGTGGCATTCCGTGACTGATGACGAGGCCTCGTGGAAGCGCCTTGGCGCGGATGACGAGTCCTACCGCGATGCATGGATCCAGAACATGAGCGCCACGGTGTCTCGCCTTTCCAGTCACCCTTCCGTCATGCTCTGGGTGCTCTTTAACGAGTCGTGGGGGCAGTTTGACGCTGCCTTGGCGACGCAGCGGTGCTGGGAGCTTGACCCCACGCGTCCGGTGCTTTCTGCCTCTGGGTGGTATGACCAGGGTTCGGGCGACGTCCACGGCGTGCACAACTACTTCAGGGGCATGCACATGTTTGCCGACCCCTTTGCGGGCAAGAAGGACCGGAGGCGCCCACGCCTGGGCCGTGCCCAAGTCATCTCTGAGTTTGGTGGCCTCACCTGGCATGAGGACGAGCATTCCGCCCTTTCGCACAGCTACGGTTATGCCGAGTTCGAGACAAAAGATGCCTGGGATACGGCCGTCAAGGAGCTGCTGGAGGGTGCTGCCGCGCTTGAGGAGCAGGGCCTCTCTGGCTTTGTGTATACGCAGCTCAGCGATGTGGAGGAAGAGACCAACGGCCTTGTGACCTACGATCGCAAGGTTCGCAAGCTTTCGTAGAACGTGATTGAGTGAGGCAGAAGAAATGGCTCGAAGCAAGCTGATCAAAGACACCACGCGCGAAGAGCGCATACGCATTGTCCAGGCGGCACTATCCTGGGGAGATGACTGCGACGGCGTATCGGGACTTACGAGCGGCGTCGACGCTATGTACCAGCCCTACATTGACGGGGAGCTCGAGCTTGCCGAATGCAACATGCGGGGAGCTGCCACCACCTACGTTAAGAGCGACCGCGACCGCCCGAGCACCGGCTCGTGCGTCATGGGCCTTTAAGGACGGCTGCCATGGACATGGACGACGAGGAGTTGGCGCGAGAGCTGGGTGGTCTTCTGTTGGGCTCCGGATACAAGACGGCGTTTGGTGACGAATCAGAAAGTGCCGATTCAAGCACCTCAGAAGAGGAGGCGCAAGACGACTTCTTCACGGCGCTGAGTGCCTTTCGTGCCGCGCGCGCAAGCGGAGACAAGCAGGCCGAGGCGGCGGCCGAGGATCATCTGCGCGAGGTGGTGCGGGCGGAGCTGACGGGGGAGTAGGCCGGCTTGCCTGTGCCGCTCTTCAGAATGCGAGCTATGTGAGCGTTGCGATGAAGCTGCGCAATAGATAGGCGACGCGCAAAAAAGCGGGCGATCTTTCGATCGCCCGCCCGAGTCGCGGTTTGCCCTTCTTGGGCTCATCTAGTCCACTGGAATTCCTTTTCACCTCTGTAGGAACTGGACTCTTCAGACTCTAGTCTGGTGGTGCACAGCGTCTCATCGATTGACGCTCTGGGTTCTACGTGGTGGCACTGGTACTTCCGTTTACCGACTCTGTCTGGCTCTGCGGCGCCTGTGCCGCTCAACATGTCCTAGCTACTGAGGACTAACGGAAGGAAACGGGACTCGCGATGCCAACCACGGAACGCCCGTTTATGATTTCTGAGCCCATTGGCATCACCTCCCTGGTCGTCTCGATCTCGTCGAGTTCCTTTGCTTGTCTTGGACTATACCCGATGCTTCCCATTGTTTCAGAAAGGTTTCGCCGACGGACGGAATACGGCGGTGAGCGGTCGATTGAGTGTGTACAAGTGAGAGGGGCCATTTTCAAAAATAGCCTTTCACCTGCGGTTTATTTAAAACTGATGAGATTTCGTCACTTTAGCTAAAATGACTGGGAAAGGTACGTTGCTTACAAAACAGCCAATCTACCTGCAGTTTATTTAACTTTTGCAACCTTTGCCTTCTCGAATGGCCTCTGTAGGCCTTCTCGTACAATGGATTGGACGCAGAGTCCGGCTTAGACCAGAGGAGCTTGACCATGGCCGAGTTCATATACCAGATGTATCGGGCGCGCCGCGCGCATGGAGACAAGGTCATCCTGGATGAGGTGACCATGGGGTTTTATCCTGGCGCAAAGATCGGTGTCGTGGGCCCCAACGGCATGGGCAAGTCAACGCTGCTCAAGGTGATGGCAGGCATGGAGGAGGTCACGGCAGGTGAGGCCCGCCTTTCCCCAGGCTACACGGTGGGCATCCTGCAGCAGGAGCCGCCCCTCGACGAGGACAAGACGGTTATCGAGAACATCGAGCAGGCCTTTGCTGACACCATCGCCAAGGTCGAGCGCTTCAATCAGATCAGCGAGGAGATGGCAGAGCCCGATGCCGACTTCGATGCCCTCATGGACGAGATGGGCCGTCTGCAGGACGAAATCGATGCGGCAAACGGTTGGGACCTTGAGAGCCAGCTCAGCCAGGCCATGGATGCGCTGCAGTGTCCCGATCCCGACATGCCGGTGAACGTGCTCAGCGGTGGCGAGCGGAGGCGCGTGGCGCTTTGCCGGCTGCTCCTGGAGGCACCCGATCTGCTGCTCCTTGACGAGCCCACCAACCACCTCGATGCAGAAAGCGTGCTGTGGCTCGAGCAGTTCCTGCACAACTATCCCGGTGCGGTCCTGGCCGTCACCCACGACCGCTACTTCTTGGATAACGTTGCACAGTGGATCTGCGAGGTCGATCGCGGACGCCTCTATCCCTACGAGGGAAACTACTCGACGTATCTCGAGACCAAGGCCAAGCGACTCGAAGCCCAGGGCCAGCAGGATGCCAAGCGTGCAAAGAAGCTTCGTGCCGAACTCGAATGGGTGCGCTCTTCTCCCAAGGCCCGCCAGGCAAAGAACAAGGCGCGCCTCGAGCGCTATGAGCAGATGGCTGCCGAGGCCGAGCGCACGCGCAAGCTGGACTTCTCTGAGATTCAGATTCCTGCGGGCCCGCGCTTGGGCAACAAGGTCATCGAGGCTGAGCACCTGCACAAGGCATTTGGCGACCGCGTGCTCATCGACGACCTCTCCTTCAGCCTGCCGCGCAACGGTATCGTGGGCGTCATTGGCCCCAACGGTGTGGGCAAGACCACGCTCTTCAAGATGATCATGGGGCAGGAACCGGTGGATTCTGGCACCCTCGAGATCGGCGAGACAGTCACCATTTCCTATGTTGATCAGGCGCGCGCGGGGATCGACCCCGACAAGACGCTGTGGGAGGTCGTGTCGGACGGGCTTGACATCATCCAGGTAGGCAAGACCGAGATTCCCAGTCGCGCCTACGTGGCAAGCTTTGGCTTTAAGGGCCAAGACCAGCAAAAGCGTGCGGGCGTGCTCTCGGGAGGCGAGAGGAACCGACTCAACCTGGCGCTCACGCTCAAGCAGGGCGGCAACGTGCTGCTTCTTGACGAGCCAACTAATGACCTGGACGTCGAGACGCTCGAAAGCCTGGAAGAGGCGCTCCTTGCCTTCCCGGGATGCGCCGTCATCACGAGCCATGACCGTTGGTTCCTTGACCGCATTGCCACGCACATCCTTGCGTGGGAGGGCACCGATGACGAGCCCGGGCGTTGGCACTGGTTTGAGGGCAACTTCGAGAGCTACGAGAAGGACAAGATCGCGCGCCTGGGCGCGGATGCCGCCAAGCCGCATCGTCTGCACCGCAAGCTGACGCGAGACTAGCGCTTCTTTGTCGGGGCTTTTACGCAATCGAGGGGCAGCTCTTGGGGCTGCCCCTCGTCATGTCGGGCGTAGAGATTCTTTACTTGGATGAGTCGTACTCGGTAGAGATTCGCTCAATTGTGCTGAAGAGAACGCTGGGCGACACCTGAAGCGCTCGGGCATAGTCGGGAATCTCCATGGCGTAGAGCTTACGTTGACCGTGCTCAAGCTTGCTGATGACGGTGCGCGTGAACCCAAGCTGAAGGGCGACATCCTCTTGTTTAAGACCAGCGCGCTCACGCAGCCTGGCGAGGTGGCTGCCAAGCTGTGCGTCCAGATCAATCTCACGCTGTCTTCGGTCAAGATTCGTATCCATACGCCGAAAGTAGCGTTCTTGGCCAGATGTTCCATATAGGAACATCTGGCTTGGGAAAGCAGACGAAACAATTGCTGTCCTGCCGCTTGGCTACTATGGACTTGGCCAACTGAAGGAGGAGTCAAGATGGCAGAGTCACATTTCTTTGCGATCGTTTCGCGCATGAAGTACATCGAGCGCTGGGCGCTTATGCGCAACGCTCGGCCAGAAAACCTATCTGAGCATGCGCTTGAGGTGGCCATGATCGCGCATGCGCTTTGCGTCATTGGCAATGTGCGCTATGGCCGTGAGCTTGACGCCAACCAGGCAGCGGTCATGGGAGTCTACCACGACGCCTCCGAGATCATCACGGGTGACATGCCCACGCCGGTCAAGTACCGCAACGAAACGTTGAGGGGCGCCTATAAGGCGGTAGAGCGCGAGGCGGAAGGGGAGCTTCTCTCCACCCTGCCCAAGGATCTGCTCCCTGCGTTTGAGGAGGCTTTCTCTGCGGGTGGGGACGCATATCTGCAGGGCCTTGTGAAGGCGGCGGACAAACTCTCTGCCTACATCAAATGCATGGAAGAGGCGGCATCGGGAAACGAGGAGTTCAAGACGGCTGCTGCGTCGACCCTAGCCGCATTGGATGGGATGCGGGTGGAGTATCCTGAGGTGGGCGACTTCATGGACGAGTTCTTACCGTCGTACGGGAAAACTCTGGACGAGCTTTTGTGAGCGCGTCTGCTAGAGTCGCTACGTATGTTGGGCGTGATTGAGGGGGGCCGCCATGGCTGTTCTGTTTGTTGAGTATCCCAAGTGCTCTACCTGCAAAAAGGCTAAGAAGTGGCTGGACGAGCATGGCGTTGACTACGCTGACCGCCACATCGTAGAAGACAACCCAACTGCCGAGGAGCTTGCAGCTTGGCAAGGACGGAGCGGCCTGCCCGTCAGGCGCTTCTTTAACACAAGTGGCATGGCCTATCGCGAGATGGGCGTCAAGGCAATGCTCGATGCGGGCATGACGGACGAGGAGGCGTTTGAGCTTCTTGCGACTAACGGCATGCTCGTAAAGCGCCCTTTGGTCATTGGGGAAGACTTCGTGCTGGTTGGGTTCCGCGAGCCTCAGTGGGAAGACGCCCTGCTCTAGGATCGGTTCCCGCCGACGCGAGGTTGCCTCAATCATTTCCAAACGAAAAACTCATATGACGTTATGAGACTTATGCGTTAGAGTACCATCCAATCGCATAGCACCATCAAACCGTTGAGACGGAAGAGTACGCAGGAGACGCGCGCACAGAGAGCCCGGGGTGCTGAGATCCGGACCGAGAGGCGAACTTGCGGAATGGGCCGTCGAGGCGCACCAAACGGATGCTATCGTCCCAGTAGGCTGCGACGTCAGGCACACGTGACGTGCCAGGGGTGTGTTGGCATCCTGTCTCAGAACGCGTTTTGCCTGCCAAAGCATCCTGCAAGGGCGCAGCATAGCTGCGAACCAAGGTGGCACCGCGAGCTCACATTACGAGCCCGTCCTTGGACAACATCGGTCTAGGGGCGGGTTTTTGCATGCCCCGCAAAGGTACCTTGGGGTGCCGGAAAGAGGTGAGCGGGATGATTAAGGAAGCCATCGAGAAGATCGTCATGAAGGGCGACCTCACGTTTGACGAGGCGTACGCCGTCATGGGCGAAATCATGCGTGGAGAGTCAAGCCAGACGCAGAATGCGGCGTTCTTGGCGGCGCTTTCGACCAAGTCTGCCAAGGCGGAGACCATTGACGAGATCAGCGGCTGCGCGACGGCCATGCGCGAGCTTGCGACGCCCGTGGAGCATCCTGGTATGGACGTACTTGAGATCGTGGGTACGGGCGGAGACCGGGCCAACACCTTCAACATCTCGACAACGGCCGCGCTCATCTGCGCCGCGGCAGGCGTGAAGGTGGCCAAGCATGGCAACCGAGCCGCAAGTTCGAAGTGTGGGACGGCGGACTGCCTGGAGGCGCTGGGCGTCAATCTTGAGCAGGATCCCGAGCGCTGCCGCGAGCTTCTGGCTGGTCCAGGCATGTGCTTCCTCTTTGCGCAGAAGTATCATCCCGCCATGCGCTTTGTGGGGCCCATCCGCCGCGAGCTTGGCTTCCGCACCGTGTTCAACATCCTGGGACCGCTCACCAACCCCGCCCGTCCAACGTACTTCTTGCTGGGCGTATACGACGAATACCTAGTGGAGCCCATCGCCAAGGTCTTGACCTCGCTGGGAGTGCAGCGTGGCCTGGTAGTGTATGGCCAGGACAAGATGGACGAGATATCCCTTTCGGCGCCGACGACCGTATGCGAGATCAAGGACGGCTACTACCGTTCGATGACAATTGCGCCGGAGGACTTTGGTCTTGTGCGGTGCGAGAAATCCGATCTTTTGGGAGGGACGCCCGAAGAAAACGCAGTGACGGTGCGAGCGATTCTCTCTGGTGAGGAGCGTGGGCCCAAGCGTGACGCTGCCGCCCTGAATGCCGGCGCAGCGCTCTTTGTGGCAGGGAAGACAGAGAGCATTCGCGCGGGTGTCGAGCAAGCGCAGGGCATTCTTGATGAGGGCCTGGCCATATCGACGCTGGATGAGCTCATCAAGCTCTCGAACGCATAAGTACGTGCACTGGTGAGTGCGCCGTGCGGTTTGGGGGTAGCCCCCTAGGCGCACGGCGATAAAGAAGGGCAAAGCAATGCCTGACATGACCAACATTCTGCAGATGATTGCGGCACGGACGCGAGAGCGCGTGGCAGAATGTAAGGAAGCTCGGCCGCTTGAAGACGTCGCTGACGCTGCTCGCGCATTGGCTGCTGACGAGCTTACTACCTGCGGTTCATTTGAGTATCCCTTCGAGGAGGCATTGCGTTTGCCTGGCATGTCGTTCATTTGCGAAGTCAAGAAGGCGAGTCCCAGCAAGGGTGTCATTGCCAAGGAGTTCCCGTATCTTGATATTGCGCGTGACTACGAGGCAGCGGGCGCCGCGGCCATCAGCTGCCTGACCGAACCGTACTGGTTCCTCGGGCAAGACCGCTACCTGTCTGAGATCGCGGCCGAGGTGTCCATCCCGGTGCTTCGCAAGGACTTTGTGGTGGATGAGTACATGGTCTACGAGGCAAAGCTTTTGGGTGCACAGGCTGTCCTGCTCATCTGCGCGATTCTCTCCGACGAGCAGCTGGGCGCCTATGTTTCCCTGGCGCACGAGCTGGGCATGTCTGCGCTGGTAGAGGCCTATAGCGAGGACGAGGTACCGCGCGCCATCGCAGCTGGCGCTCGTGTGGTGGGGGTCAACAACCGCGACCTGCGCTCCTTCTCCGTTGACTTTGGCAACAGCATTCGTCTTCGCCAGCTGGTGGGGCCCGAGCGCATCTACGTGTCTGAGAGCGGCGTGACCTGCCGAGAGGATGTGGCGCGTCTTGAGGAGGCGGGCGTCGATGCCGTGCTGATTGGCGAGACCCTCATGCGGGCTGCTGACCGCCGTGTGATGCTTGCTGAGCTGCGGGGAGGCACGCGATGAGTGGAGTGGACCGCATGTATTCAGAGGCGCGTCGCGAGGCTGCCCGCGCCTGGCTGCTGCAAGAGGGCGGTCCGAGCCGTGTGAAGCTGTGCGGGATGTTCCGCGCAGAGGACGTCGCGGCGGTCAACGCCTGCCAGCCGGATATGGCGGGCTTCATCACCGGCTTTCCCAAGAGCCACCGCAACGTTGAGCCTCCCGTGTTGAAGCAGCTCGCGGCCCAGGTGGACGAGCACATCTACCGCGTGGCGGTCTCGGTGGACCTCGCCTTTGGGCGCGTTGCCCACAACGCCAACAACCATGTTGACATCGTCCAGTTGCACGGGAACGAGGATGACACCTACCTTATGGGCGTGCGCTCTCGTACCAATGCGGGCATCATCCAGGCGTTTCGCGTTCGTGAGAAGGCCGATGTGGAACGGGCCAAGCGCTCGGCGGCAGACATGGTGCTGTTGGATGCCGGACAGGGCTCGGGCCAGCAGTTCGATTGGTCGCTCATCGAAGGGATTGACCGGCCGTTCATCCTTGCCGGTGGCCTCACGCCCGAGAACGTGGCCGAGGCCATAGGCGCGCTGCACCCGTGGGGCGTGGACCTCTCCAGCGGTATCGAGACAGACAAGCTGAAAGACGCACACAAGATGGCGGCCGCCGTGGCCGCGGTAAGGAGTTGCCATGACTAACTCAGCAAGCTCGCGTGGGCGCTTCGGCATTCACGGCGGGCAGTACATCCCCGAGACGTTGATGAACGCGGTCATCGAGCTCGAGGAGGCGTATGACCGCTACAAGGATGACCCCGCCTTCAACGCGGAGCTCACCGAGCTGTTCAACAGCTACGCGGGCCGTCCGAGCCTTCTGTACTATGCGGCAAACATGACGGCTGACCTCGGCGGCGCCAAGGTGTACCTCAAGCGCGAGGACCTCAACCACACCGGTGCGCACAAGATCAACAACGTGCTGGGGCAGGCCCTCTTGGCCAAGCGCATGGGCAAGACGCGCCTAATTGCCGAAACCGGCGCTGGCCAGCACGGCGTGGCAACGGCCACGGCGGCCGCGCTCTTTGGCATGGAGTGCGTGGTGTACATGGGTGTGGAGGACATGGAGCGCCAGGCCCTGAACGTGTACCGCATGCGGCTCCTGGGAGCCGAGGTGCGCGGCGTTGCGGCTGGTACGGGCACCCTGAAGGACGCGGTGAGCGAGACCTTCCGCGAGTGGACCAACCGCATTGACGACACGCACTACTGTCTGGGCTCGGTGATGGGGCCGCATCCGTTTCCCACCATCGTGCGCGACTTCCAGGCCGTCATCAGTCGCGAGGCGCGCGCCCAGATCCTTGAGGCAGAAGGCAAGCTGCCCGACGCGGTGCTCGCCTGCGTGGGCGGCGGATCGAACGCCATCGGCAGCTTCTACCACTTCATCGGTGACGAGGGCGTGCGACTCATCGGCTGCGAGGCGGCGGGCCGCGGCATCGACACCTGGGAGACGGCGGCGACCATGAATGTGGGCAAGCTGGGCATCTTCCATGGCATGAAGAGCTACTTCTGCCAGGACGAGTACGGCCAGATTGCGCCGGTGTACTCCATCAGCGCAGGTCTTGACTATCCGGGCGTGGGCCCCGAGCATGCGATGCTGCACGACAGCGGCCGTGCCGAGTACGTGCCCGTGACTGACGAGGAGGCCGTGCAGGCCTTTGAGTACCTGAGCCGAACAGAGGGCGTGATTCCCGCCATCGAGAGCGCCCACGCTGTGGCGTACGCCATGAAGCTTGCCCCCAGCATGGGCTCTGACCAGGTCATCATTGTCACGCTGAGCGGTCGTGGCGACAAGGACGTCGCGGCCATCGCACGCTATCGCGGGGAGGACCTCCATGAGTAGCATCAAAGACGCCTTTGCGAAAAGCCCCAACGGAAAGGCATTCATCCCCTTCATCACCGTGGGAGACCCGACGATTGCGGTGACCGAGCGGCTGGTGGTGGCCATGGCTGCCGCGGGCGCTGACCTCATCGAGCTGGGCGTGCCCTTCTCGGACCCCACGGCCGAGGGTCCGGTCATCCAGGATGCCAACATCCGCGCGCTGAAGAACCACGTGACCACTGACGACGTGTTTGACATGGTGGAGCGCCTGCGTGCAGGCGGCTGCGACGTGCCGCTGGTGATCATGACGTACGCCAACGTGGTCTTCAGCTATGGCATCGAGCGCTTTGCCGAGCGCGAGCGTGAGGTGGGGCTGGCCGGCGTGATTCTTCCTGACGTGCCCCACGAGGAGAATGCGGAGTTTGCCGAGGTCTTCGCTGCGCAGGGCTTGGACGTGGTGAGTCTCATCGCGCCCACCTCCCACGAGCGCATTCGCCAGATTGCGAGCGACGCGACCGGCTTTGTCTATATCGTGAGCTCGCTGGGCGTGACGGGCGTGCGGAGCGAGATCACGAGCGACATCGGTGGCATGGTGGAGCTGATTCGGGCGACCAACCCGGCCATTCCCTGCGCCGTGGGCTTTGGCATCTCGACGCCTTCGCAGGCAGCGAGCATGGCCGCGAAGAGCGACGGAGCGATTGTGGGATCGGCCATTGTTCGCATGATTGGCGAGCTGGGCGAGGGCTGTGTCGACGCGGTGGCATCGTACGTGCGCGAGATGGCCGAGGCGGTCCACGCCCTGTAGTACTGGTGGACATAGGGGGTAGCCCCTATGTCCACTGAGGGCTATGCGAGGCCGACGAGCCTGCTGGCGAGCCAGAGGGAG
>JAFUBJ010000323.1 GCA_017460265.1 Atopobiaceae bacterium
ACCTGCTCGAAGAGGCTGATGAGCGCGAGCATTCCAACCACCTCGCCGACCTCGAGGCCTACCTCTCGAGCGGAAGGAACGCAACGGCAACGGCGCGGGCGCTCCACGTGCACAAGAACACGATGTACTACCGCTTGCAGCGTATCGAGCAGATCGCGGACATCGACCTCTCTAACGAGGAAACCTGCTTCGCGCTCCAACTCGCCCTCCTAGCACGTGGTTGACCTGCGTTTTCGTGCGACCGCCCAAAAGAATGGCTCACATCTTCTCGCCGGCGCCCGTAGATGGCTCCTGTCGGCCAACCGTATCCTGTCCGCAGCGTAAAGACAAACCTGCGAACAGGAGGAACCCATGAACTTCTCGCCCGACAGCAAGGTGTACGACGGAGCCTTTGCCATCAAGCCCCTCTTTGGAACCGACCTCGCCCTCGAGTACACGGGTGCCCGCGACGAGTACCTTGCGTGCCGCTCCACCGCTTGGCTCGGCACCTCCCTCTGCATGTCTCCCATCGTCGACGTGAGCGGCTCCGATGCCGTTGAGCTCCTCAACTACTGCTTCGTGAACCGTGACTTCTCGCTCATGAAGCCCGGCCAGTCCAAGCACGGCATCATGCTCAACGACAACGGCAAGCTCATCGCCGACGGTGTCGTGATGTACAGGGGAGACGGCGTGTGGCGCCTGTACTGGCTCGCCCCGATCGCCTACTTCGCGGGCGTCGCGGCCACCCAGGGCAAGGATGTCAAGGCCGAGTTCGTGAACGACGAGTACTTCTACCAGATTGACGGCCCCAAGAGCCTCGAGATGCTCGAGGACGCCACCCACTGCGATCTCCATGACCTCAAGTTCGGCCAGAACAAGCAGGTCACCATCGAGGGCACGCCCATGACGGTGCATCGCCTGGGCATGAGCGGCGCGCTTGCCTACGAGGTCCACGGCGCTGCCGCCGATGCCGAGGTAGCCTATACCGCCATCCGCGCCTCCGTGGAGAAGTTCGGCGGCAAGCCCCTGGGCTTCCGCCAGTACGTGGTGCTCAACCACACCCCGGGCGGCTATCCCAACCAGTTCCAGCACTACGGCTATGCCTTCTACGACACCGACCCGGGCCTTGCCGAGTTTGCCAAGCAGTACTGCCCGCCGCAGCTTGCCGCCGGCAGCCTTCTGGGCAACGACGCCGCCATCCACGTGAACCCGTGGGACCTGGGCTGGGGCTACTGCGTCAACATGGACCACGACTTCCGCGGCAAGGCAGCCGCCGAGCATGACAAGGCCGAGTACAAGGCCGGCCGCGGCCGCCGCATGGTAACCCTCGAGTGGAACACCGAGGATGTCGGCGAGGTCTTCATGAGCCAGCTCCGTGGTACCGACGAGGAGCCCTACGATCCCATCGAGCAGTACCACGACTGCTATAACGGCCTCAATCTCTACTCGCTCATCACCGCCTTCGACGTGCTCGACGGAGACCAGAGCATCGGCTTTGCCGCCGGACGCTGCTACGCGTTCTACGAGCGCCGCATGATTAGCCTGGCCTGCATCGATGCCGCCCATGCCGTCGAGGGCACCGAGGTCGAGGTGCTCTGGGGACAGCCGGGCCACCGCCAGAAGCGCATCCGCGCCAAGGTCGCGCAGTTCCCGTACTACCAGGGCGAGTGGCGCAACGAGACCTGCGATGTCATGGCCATGGTGCCTGAGCGTCCGTATCTCGAGGCATAATTCCACTGCTGGATGACGCACGCGGGGCAGGACCGTCTTGGGGCGGCCTTGCCCCGCGCCGCTGCCAACGCTTCGCGCTTTGGCACTGGCGGCCTGCGTCTCTTCTCCTTGGCACTGGGCTCGTTCGTCAGGCGTAGGCATGCCACGCTCACACGATTGTGTTTCCACAGGTGTCCCGCTGCGCGTAAGGGCCCTTCATAAGCTGGTGATGGGTTCAAGGTTCTAAGACGAGGACACTTGTGGATGCGGCCCTTCCTACCAAAGTAGCAAATCGGCTCAGAATCCTTGTGTACCTCGCCGTATAGCGGCACGCGTGAGACTGGCGGACACTTCTCTCAAGACCCGGCAAAGAGCCGGACCGCCACGAGAGAAGGCAGGTGTCCCATGTCCCAGTACACGCTCCAGTCTCCCACGATCAACACCGACGGCGTAAGATTCTGGGCCCTTGTTAACCCTGACAGCACCGTCATCCCCTTCGAGTTCACCGGATGGAAGGACGAGGTACGCGCCTGGCAGGATAACTCCTACATTGGAGCCGCCATCTCCGACACCATCTTCCCCTATGACATCACGGGCAAGGGCGCCAAGGAGTTCATGAAGAAGTACTTCGTGAACAACTTCGAAAACGTCACGTGGGGCAAGTCCAAGCACGGCATGATGCTCAATCCCAACGGCAACATCGCGGGCGACGGCGTGGTGCTGCCCGTCTCCGAGGAGAAGTACATCACCACCAGCTGCTGGCCATACATCCAGTATTGCCTCGACCGCGAGCACGCCTCCGGCAACATGCTCGACGTCGAGGGCGTCTTCAATCCCGAGAGCTTCATCATGTACCAAGTGGGCGGCCCGCGTTCCCTCGAGATCATCGAGCGCGCCACCGGCGAGGACGTCCACGACCGCGAGTATCTCTGCTTCCGCGACTCCACCATCGCCGGCTGCCCCGTCCGCGTCCTGCGCCTTGGCATGGCGGGCACGCTCTCCTACGAGGTCCACATCCAGAGCTACGAGTACTGCGAGCCGGTCTACGGTGCCCTCATCGCCGCCGGCGAGAAGTACGAGGCACGTCGCCTGGGCTACCACGCTTACATGATGAACCACACCGAAAACGGCTTCGCGCAGTCCTACTACCACTTCCTCTATGACTATCGCGGCCTCGAGGGCCTTGAGGAGTGGTGCACCGAGACGGGCAACGATTGGGTGCTTGGCCTTCTCGAGCCTGCAACCATGATGGGATCCGAGCAGGATTCCACCCTGTGTTACGTCTCGCCCTTCGACATCGACTGGGGCTACCTCTGCGCCTTCAAGAACCATGACTTCGTGGGCAAGGAGGCCGCGCTTGCCCGCAAGGCTAGCCGCAAGCGCTTCGTCACCTTGGAGTGGAATGCCGATGACATCGCCGACATCGTGAGGAGCCAGTTCGACGGTTCCGCAGAGCCCTACCAGGACATCACCGACAACGTGAACGACTACCTCTACTTCAACGCTTTCGCAGGCTTTGTTCCCATGGCCGTCGACCAGGTCTTCTCGCTCGAGGGCAAGCGCATCGGCAGCAGCCGCGGTCGCAGCCGCATCGAGCACTACCACACCATGGTCTCGCTCTGCGACATCGACCCCGAGTTCGCGGAGGAGGGGACCGAGGTCAAGGTGGTCTGGGGCACGCCCGATCACCCGCAGAAGGACGTCCGTGCGAAGGTCGCCAAGTTCCCGTACCTGCGCCTTCCTGCCAACGCGGACTTCGACGTGAGCACCGTTCCCCACGGCAACGTTGACTAGCTAGGAACCTCAAGCCCGTCCGAATCGACTCGAGCAGGCTCTCTTATACCGATCACGCAGAGAGGAACATCCATGTACGAGAACTACGCAAGCATGTATCCGCCCATTGACCTGACCTACCTGGATGGCCCCGTGCCGACGCCGATGACCTCCTTCGACTGGATTCCCGCCCACAACGACGGCGTCTTCATCGGCTACTACCACGACCAGCACAAGCTCCCGCTCTACAACACCGACTGGCGCGACGAGGCCCTCTCCTGGCACCTCACCTGCTCCATCTACTGGGGTATCTCGCCCAGCCCCGTCACCTTCGTCAAGGGTCCCGACGCCACCAGGTTCCTGCGCGACGTGCTCGTGAACAACGTGGACAAGTGGGAGGTTGGCCAGCAGAAGCACGGCATCACCCTCACCGAGGAC
>JAFUBJ010000324.1 GCA_017460265.1 Atopobiaceae bacterium
GAGCTCACCACCAGCGAGATGGACACGAAGGCAATGAGCACGAGCGAAATGGTGTTGACGATGTCGGTCACCGACCCCATGAGCACGCCCGCGAAGTCCGTGTACTGGATGGTCGCGTCGTCGTTTCCGTCTGTGGTCATGCGGTCGTTGTAGGTGTCGATGATTCCCAGCACCGACTCCTTGGCCGGGAAGTCAATGGGATAGATGCTCACCGACTCCGGGCTGTCCGCCGACGCATAGCCCAGCTTCTTGAGGTTGGCGTCGTAGCTCAGTTCCTCGGCGTTCATATAGTTGGAAAGCAGCGACGCCAGGTCCTCCTGGGTCATGTTGAACTGGATGGCCCCCGCAAAGGCGTCCGCGTCAAACGAGAAGCCGTTTTGCAGGCTGCTCGCAAGCTGCTGCATCTGGCTTGCCAGCTGCGACGAGATGACGGTCGAAAGCTGGGTCCCCATCTGCTCGAACGACGCCTTGAGCTTGTTCATCTCGGCCATGAGCTGCATCTGCATCTGGGCCATCATGACCTCCGCCGCGGCCTTCATGAGCGCCGCCATGTGCTCCGATACGTAGGGCGCCACCTTGCCCGAAAGGTAGTTGTCGATGCTCTCGCGCACCTGATCGACCTTGGGGCCCAAGGCGTCCGTGAGCGTCTGGAGGATGGCCTGTGCGTCGGGGTCGCTCTCCAGGTACTCCTGGAGCAAGGCGCTGTAGTCGGGGTCGTCACCAAGATCGCCCTTCGTCTCGAGCCAGGCAACGAAGCCCGTCGTGAGCTGCTGGGCAGAATCGGCGACAAGTGCCTGCTCCTCTTCCGTCAGGTCTGGGGCCTCAAACTCGAAGGGCGGCATGCCCTGGATAAGGCTGACGATGAAGTCCTGGTTGAGCTGCTGCGAGATGGCGCCGGCAATGGCCCCCTCGTCGATGTTGGAGGCGACGCCGGCCAGGTCGATGTTGCTGAAGTCCACGTTGTCCATCGCCGAGGCCACGCCCGACAGGTCCATGCCCTGGCCAAAGCTGGAAAGCGCACTCGTGTCAAAGGAGAACGCACGCTGCAGCGCGTCCTCGTCCACCACAAACATCGACTCCATGTCGAACTCGTTCTGCTCGTCGTTCTGCAGCTCCTCGAAGGTCTTGCCCGTAAAGACGTCCACGTCGGGATTTGCCTGCTGCTCCTTGACGATCTGTGCCTCGGCGGACGCCTCCATGAGGTGCTGGGTCAGAAGCGGAGAGTAGGCAATGCCCTCCGAAAGCGAAGACGACCCGCCGCCCGACTCGGTCGGACGCACGATGCCCACCACCTTGAGCTCTATCCCGTTGTCCACGACCTGCTTCATGAAGGCCTTGTCGCCCGTCATGTCGGTCCAGGTTCCCTGCTCGGTGTTCTTCTGGTACAAGCTCACCGCAGGCACCACCTTGAAGGTGAGCGCCATCGCGTCGTCCTCGGTGAAGGTGCCCTCCACCTGCGGCACGTCAACCTCGTCGCCGTTGAGGGCCTGCGTCATCATGTCTTCCATGACCTTGGTGTCGTGGACGCCCAGCGAATAGAGCGTGTAGTCGCTGATCCAACCGCCGCGCGAGGTGACCAGCACGCACTCGTCGTACGCCTCCGGCCACTTGCCCTTCACGAGCTCGGTCTGCTGGTCGAGCAGGAAGGGGTCATCTAAGAGCTCTTGGAACGAGCCTGCGGTCATGCCTCCAACAAACGAGGAGCCCACGACGCCGTTGGTCATCGTCTGCGACATCTTGGAGGGGTTCAGGCGAACCACGCCTGACGACGTGTCGGAGGCATAGACCAGCGGCGTGACGCCGTAGGTGTACTGGATGGTGCTCACATAGGGCTCTATGCCAGACTCCCCGCCCTCGAGAAACGCCTTGAACCTGACGAGGTCGTTGTTCTTCACCCGGGCAAACATGTCGGACATGATCATGTATTCAGGAATGCGACCGTCGGGTTGCTGAGCCTCGTCCTGTGCGGAACCGTCATCAGAGGCGGTCTGGACCTGCCGTTCCTCCAGGTCCCCCTCGTCGGCCGTGCCGCTTGCGACCATCATGCTCGCCAGGTCGAAGCTGCTCTTGGTGATGGTGAGCGGGTAGGAGGCAAGGGCTTCCTGCTCGGTGCGCGCAATGTAGTCGTTCACGCCGTTGGAGAGCGCAAGGATGGCCGCAATGCCAATGATGCCGATGGAGCCGGCAAAGGCGGTCATGAACGTGCGCCCCTTCTTCGTCATCAGGTTGTTGAAGGAGAGGGCAAGCGCGGTGAGGAAGGACATGGAGGCGTGCCGGGCGGGGGATTCTCCCCGGGAGGAGCC